>NZ_JBRRDY010000014.1:0-119023 GCF_056759935.1 Stenotrophomonas sp. STEN035 | reverse complement strand
GCGGGGGTGGTGATTATCATTTTGGCGCCGGCCAGGTCGGCCCGGGGCACCACCGTCTATGCATTGGCCCCTCTTGGGGCCGCACTACAGTTGAGCCTTAGACCCGGCGCAGTTCCCAGGCGCGGTGGATGCGCGCGTTGCGCTCGAAATCCGGGCCGATGGTCTGTGCGGAGATTTCGCGGCAGATGGCGAACTCGGCAACCGCGTTCTCGTCCAGCTTGAAGCGACGGAAGTTGTTGGAGAAGTACAGCACGCCATCGGACGTCAAACGATCCATCGCTGCACGCAGCAGGCGCACGTGCTCGCGCTGGATGTCGAAGTCTTCAGCGCGCGCCGAGTTGGAGAAGGTCGGCGGGTCGCAGAAGATCACGTCGTAACGGTTCTTCTCCGCTTCCAGCCAGGTCATCGCGTCGCCCTGCACCAAGGTGTGCTGGCTGCCGCCCTTGCCGTTGAGCGCGAGATTGTCGGCGCACCACTGCAGATAGGTACCAGACAGATCCACGCTGGTCGTAGACGAGGCACCTGCAACCGCCGCTTCCACACTGGCCACGCCGGTGTAGCAGAACAGGTTGAGGAAGCGCTTGCCGCGGGCTTCCTGCGCCATATGCGTCCGCAACGGTCGGTGATCGAGGAACAGGCCAGTATCCAGGTAGTCGAACAGATTCACGCGCAGCAGCGCGTCGTTCTCGCGCACCAGGATGAACTCGCCACGCTGCTCGAAGCGGCCGTACTTGCTGCCGCCCTTGCCGCGCTCGCGCGACTTCAGCGCAACCTGCTCGGCCGGCACCTGGAACACTTCGCGGGCAGCATTCAGCAGCTCGTTGCGACGGCGGCGCACATCCACATCCGGAATGGTGGCCGGTGCGGCGTATTCCTGCACATGCAGGAAGGTGCGGTTCTTGCCACCGTCCTCGCGGTAGACGTCGATGGCCGCTGCGTATTCCGGCAGATCAGCGTCGTAGGCACGGAAGCAGGTGATGCCTTCGCGGTTCAGCCAGTTCTTGAATTTCTTGAGGTTCTTGCGCAGGCGGTTGGCGACCATCTGTGCGCCTTCGCTGAGCTCGCGCGGCTGGCCGGCGTTCTCACGCTCGGGCACCGCGATCGGATCACAGACGATCAGCGCGCACTCGATGGCGCCATTGAACATCTGGTACTTCTTGGCTGCGCGCAGGCCGGTGGCAAAGGCCAGATCGGCGCTGCCGCACAGCAGGCTTGCACGCCAGGTCGGCACCGCACGCTTGAGCGCATCGCCGATACGGCGATACAGCACGGTGTCGGCGGCCAGACGCTCGTCGTAGGGGGGGTTGCAGACCACGCAGCCGGTTTCCTGCGGCGGCACCTGCATATCGGCAACGTCACGCACACCGAACCAGATGGCTTCGCTGACGCCAGCGACTTCTGCATTTTCCTTGGCCGCACGGATTGCCTGCGGGTCGATATCGCTGCCATGGATGACCTGCTTGAGCGCAGCCCGGCCAACCTGCTCGCGCTCGCGCGCTTCGGCAGTCAATTCCTTCCACTGCGCCTGGTCAAAACCGCGCCAGCGGCTCGGCGGAATACTGCCGTGACGCTGCAGGCCCGGTGCCACGTCGGCGGCCATCAAGGCGCCTTCGATCAGCAAGGTGCCGCTGCCGCACATCGGGTCCAGCAAGCCGCCGCCTTCGGCGTGGATCTTCGGCCAGTTGGCGCGCAGCAGCACGGCAGCGGCCAGGTTTTCCTTCAGCGGCGCGTCGTTCTGCGCCATGCGCCAGCCGCGCCGGTGCATCGGGCCACCGCCCAGGTCGATCGAGATCGTTGCCCTGCCCTTGCGCAGCGACAGGTTGATGCGCACGTCCGGGAACTCGACGTTCACAGACGGCCGCTCCATGCCCTGCCCGCGCAGGCTGTCGACCACGCCATCCTTAACTCGCTGCGCGGCAAAACGCGCATGGGTGATGGCGGTGCCGGATACATGCGCGTCCACCGACAAGGTCAGCTCGGGGGTGATGTGCTGGTCCCACGGCATTGCCGCCACGCCCTGATACAGCGAGTTCTCGTCCGGGCACTCGAATTCCTGCAGCGGCCACAGCACGCGGCTGGCCAGGCGCGACCACAGCACCACACGCTGCGCATCGCGCAGCTCGCCCTCGGCATTGACGCCGGAGATGGTAGCGGTCGCCCGCGGCAGGCCCATCGCCAGCAGTTCGTCGGCGAGCAGGTATTCAAGGCCCTTGGCGCAGGAAACAAAGAAATTCACGGGAGATATCAACTTTCAGAAAGGGAATCAGGCCAGCCAGACGGGCGGGCACGGTGGCCAGCCCCGGGGCATCCAGGGCCTCTATTGTAGGCAGTTGCCCGTCGCGCCGTCGGATTCAGCCGGCAGCCGCGTTCACAAACCGCGCAGCAAGGCCTCAAAGGCCTGGCAGGAGGCATCCACATGGCGCATCAGGCGGTGGCCGTCGTCCACCAGCAGCAGCCGCGCCGAGCGCTCGGCAGCCCAGGCAATGACGTCGGCGGCCGGGATCAACTCGTCGTTCCAGGCGTGGACCACGCTGATCGGCACCGCCGCGGCGTCCAGCGCCGGCATTGGTCCCATCGTGGTCGGCGGCACCATCAGGAACAGCCCGGCAACCGGCACCTGCAGCGAGGTGATCGCCGAGATATAGGCACCCAAGCTCGACCCCGCCAGCACCAGCGGGCCACGTTCGGCCATTTCCGCTGCCCGTTCGACCAGCCGCTGCAGCCGCGCCGGCACGTCGCCGACCCGGCTGATCTCGTGCTTGGCGTCCAGGTCGGTGTAATCCGGGCGTTCGTGGCTCCAGCCCAGGCGTTCGGCCACATCGGCCAGCGCGGTGACCTTGGTGGCGTCCGGCCCGCTCTCAAAGCCGTGCGACAGAATGCAGTGGCCGCGGCTCATGGCTGGCGGCAAGTCATGGGGGAAATCATGGGCGAATGCTAGCATCCACGCATGCACCTGCCGCCCCCCATCATTGCCAAGCCACTGCCCTACGAACACCAGTTGGCGCAGCGCAAGCTCGCCGATATCGATCTGGTGGTGATCCACTGCACCGAGCTGCCGGACCTGGCCACGGCGCGCGAATACGGCGAACGTTCGCTTTACGACAACGGCAGCGGCAATAGCGGTCATTACTACATCGACCGCGATGGCAGCATCCAGCAATACATCGCGCTGGACCGCATCGCCCACCACGTGCGCGGCATCAACCCGCGTTCGATCGGCATCGAGCTGGTCAACCGCGGGCGTTGGCCAAACTGGTTCGACTCCAACAACCAGGCCATGAGCGAGCCCTACCCGGAAGCGCAGATCGCCGCCTTGGTGAGGTTGCTGGAATGGCTGCCGCAGGCAGTTCCGTCGCTGCGTTACATCGCCGGCCATGAGCAGCTGGATACCGCACTGGAGCCGGCCAGCGATGACCCCGGGCTCAGCGTGCAGCGCAAGCTCGATCCGGGCCCGATGTTCCCGTGGGAACTGGTGCTGCGGGCCATCGATCTGCAGCAGCTGCCGGACTGACCCGCACCCTGGCCGCCGCTTACTGCGGCAAGTACTGGAACTTCTCGCCGGCCGTCACCGCAAGATCCAGACGGTTGATGGCCGGCGCAATCGGGCACACCACGTGTGGGGTGAACGCGCAGGGCGGGTTTTCGGCGCGATTGAAGTCCAACTGCACCACACCATCGGTGGGCATGGCCGCGTACACATAGCGCGCGCCACCATAAGTTTCGCGGCCGCTGGTGCGGTCCGAGAGCAGGAAGAACAAGCGCCGTGATGGTGGCGCTGCCTCATCCAACACCGGCTGCAGGTGATAGCTGCGCCCATTGACCTCAAACACTGCCTCGCCCGGCACAACAGCCGGCAACGGGGTACCGATCGAAGTCAACAATACCGCCTGCTTGGGCGCGGGGAACGGCCGCCACTGCGCACTGATGTTCCATTTTGGCTCAACCGGGAAGTGCTCGACCACGCTGAACGCCAAGCGCCGTGGCGATTTCGGGTCGCGGTAGCGCCACCCAAGGATGTTGCCGGTGCGCACCAGATAGAACTCCGAATCGCCCACTTGAACGCGGCTGGCCTCGTTGACATGGGCCACGCCGGGGATCAAAACCGTCCGCAGCAGCGGCTGACCGTTCATCTGTGCACCCGCGCGGGTAGCGGAGGTGAAGGTGGCTTCGCCATCCCGGTCCACCTGCAGAAAACCAAGCTCGGCGGGGCCACTTGGCAACACCACATCATTGGCCGTGGCGCTGCCTACTCGATACGCACCGGCCTTGAGCCGGCCCGAGCCGGTATAGCTGAGCCAGCCATCGGGCGCGCGCAGTTCAGCCAGACGTTGCGTCCGCCACTGTTCAATGTCGCGCAGATACTGACGCGCTGCATCGTCGGACAAGCCGCTGCCTGGCGCATTGCATGCACCAAGAACTGCCGCCAACAGCGCTACACCTAGCCATTTCAATGAACGCACGCTTCCCCCGAAGCATTCATACCCATCGGCACCGCGCCCACTCGCGGCGTACTGATCACTCAAACTGTGGCGACCGGCCTACTTGCATCGCTGGACCAGCCACTCCAGGAATCACTGAACACACGCAGCCCCGGCAACCCGGCGTGCGCAAACGCCAGGGCGAGATGACAGGCGGTGACGCCCGAACCACACATCACCGCCATCTGCGCCGGTGCCTGCCCGGATAACAGCGGTGCCAGTTCGGCGCACAGCTCCTGCGCAGGACGGAAACGGCCATCACGCAGGTTCATGCCGAACGGCCGGTTCAGCGCGCCAGGTACATGCCCGGCTACCCGATCCAGCGGCTCGACTTCGCCGCGATAACGTTCACCGGCACGTGCATCAAGCAGCCACGCCGGCGTCTGCGACAAGCGCGACTGCACTTCATCGATGCTGACCACCTGGGCCATATCGAACTGACCGGGATAGGGCGACAACGCTGCGACTACAACCGGGGCCGCATCAAGTGCATGCCCTGCCGACTGCCACGCGGCCAGCCCACCATCAAGCACGGCGACCTTGCGATGACCGATCAATCGCAGCAACCACCACAGGCGCGCGGCCGCCATGCTGCCATCGGCCGCATCGTAGACCACCACCTGGGTATCGGGCGCAATGCCCCAGTGTCCCAGTCGTGCTGCAAAGACCTCACTGTCCGGCAACGGGTGCCGACCATGGCCTTGCTTGCGCATGTCGGAAAGATCTTTCTCCAGATCCGCATAGAGCGCACCGGGAATATGGCCAGCCGCATAGCCAGCGGCGCCGGACTGCTTGTCAGCCAACGAGTAGCGCGCATCCACCACCCGCAACGCGGTGCTGGCGGTGGCGCGGGCATCGACCAAGCGCAATTCGGGCTGCGCCAAGGCATTGGCCAGGTCCGCTACATCCACCAGCGTGGTCCACGAAACTCCGGCCTGGCTCATGCCACCTGCTCCAAACGACGACGAAGGTTATAGAGAATGGCTGCAGTCGCACCCCAGATGCGCTGCCCGGGCCAGCTGTATTCCATGACATGACGAATCCGCCCGCCATGCTCGATATCCACCTGGCGCAGATTGGCCGGATCCATCAGGTAATCCAGCGGCACTTCGAATACCTCGGCCACTTCACCGGGTTCGGGACGTGCGATGAACGCCGGATCCACCACCGCGACCACCGGCGTCACCCGGAAGCCAGTGATGGTGATGAACGGGTCCAGGTAACCCAAGGCCAATACCTGGCTGCGCGGCAGCGCGATTTCTTCATCGCTCTCGCGCAGCGCAGCTGCCAGCGGATTGCGGTCGACGGTTTCGATGCGGCCACCGGGAAACCCGACTTGTCCGCCATGGTTACGCAATGCTTCGGTACGGCGGGTCAAGATCACCTGCGTGCCCTGTGCGCGCGGCACCAGACCGGCCAGTACCGCCGCTTCCACAGGCGGCCCAGGCGGCAATAGATCCTCCAGTTCCGAGCGGTTCCAGCCCGGCCCGGTTGGCGCCCTGGTCAGTGGCATCAAGGCCTGCTGCAGCCGATCACGGCCCTGCAACTGCTCAGCAAACGCCTGCGCGTGGCGGGCGCGCCGTGGCAGCTCCTGTGTCATTACCCGCCGCCGCTCGTCCTCGCTCATGCGCATCCAAGCACCGATCTCGGCGCCATTGCGCCAGCAGCCACGGCAGTAGCCCTGCTCATCAAGCGCGCAGATGCCAATACAGGGGCTGGAGATGACACGAGCAGGTGCATCCATCAATTCCGACATCACGTAAGCGTAACGCGAGGCGCACTTTCGGACCAGTTACCCGCCTTTGCCTGCAAGGAATTTGCATTGTCCGGATGGCAATGGGAGCCGATTCTGCGGATCGGGCAACTCCCAAGCCCATTCATTATGTGACATCCATCAAACTATGGTTGAGCGGAGGTTCATCTAAGGGCACACTCCAGTTGCCGGCAGGGGGAACACGAACCATCCAATGCGCGTGACGCGCGTTCGATCAGCGTGGCTGTTGGACGCCTGCTTCGCACGCATATGGATGGAGCCTTATCGCTTTTCACTCTGTAAGCGGAGCTCGGAAATGAGAATGGCAAAACCCTCCTTGTTGTTATCGGCGCTGGCACTGTCCGCCAGCCTTTCAGTACAGGCCCATGAGCCGCCAACGGACGGCAACCCAAGCACCCCTACCGAAAGCGGCATGGTCGCCGGCATCGATGCCAAGACCGGCAAGCTGCGCAAACTCACCGATACCGAGATCCGCGCACTTTCCGACAAGGCAAACGCAATGCCCTCGGCAAGCCGCAGCGCCGCCGGAGCCAATGCCGCCTGGGCGCGCATTCCACAGACCGGTACCGATGCCGCCAAGACCGTGCGCCTGCAGAGCAACGGCATGAGCACGGCCGACCTGCCCCTGTCCGCGCTCAATTCGTTGAGCATCGAACGCACTGCCACCGGCGAAGTGCGGATCCTGGAGAACGGCGATCCGCTTTCCCATGGCAGACAGGAGGTGTCCGAATGAAGACGCTGCTGCTTTCGGCCGTCATCGGCACCTGCCTGCTCGGCGCCAACGCGCACGCCGCCATCATCACTCCCATCAACCAGGACCCTGCTGGCAAAGGCCTCAACGACCCCACCCTGCGTGCACCGGAAGGCGGCAATCCCGGCAAGACAGTGGGCGAGCAACGCCGCATCGTTTACCAGTTCGCCGCCGATCTGTGGGGCGCTGTATTGCAGAGCGACGTAGAAACATTCGTTGGTGCCAGCTTCCAGGACCTTACCTGCACAGCTACCGGTGGCACCCTCGGCTCGGCCGGCGCCTCTTGGATCGCGACCACGCCACCGACCGCCAACGCGCTGGGCATGGTCTACCACGCCCCATTGGCCAACGCCCTCAATGGCAGCCGCATCACCATTGCCAGTAACGGCACCGATATCACCAGTCGCTTCAACAACAATCTGGGCGGCAGCAACCCCGACGGCACACCGTGCATGACCGGCTCGGGCTGGTACTACGGACTGGACGGCAAGGCACCTGACAACCGGGTCAGCTTCCTCGACGTGGTGATGCACGAGATCGGCCATGGCCTGGGCTTTTCCGGCTTCGTCGGCTACACCAGCGGGCGACTGGGCGAACGCATCGGTATCCCGCAGTACTACGGCTACTCGGACGTCTATACCGAGAACGCATACGACAACCTGTCCGGCAAACGTTTCACCGAAGCCAGCATGACCAACGCGTTGCGCGCAACATCTATCAAGACCCGCGGTGCGCCAGCCTGGAATGGTGCAACCACCAAGGCACAGACACCACTGTGGCTGGACCCCGCAGTGGTGTTGTCTGTCAACGGCAGCAGCGTCGTCACCCAGTTCTTCGGTACCGCGTCCTTCGGCCCTGCGGCCACGCCGGCCAACTTCTCCGGTCCGGTGGTCATTGCCAACGATGGAACCGGCGCCGACAGCGCCGATGCCTGCGAAGCGATCCCCGCCGGCAGCCTCAGCGGCAAGGTTGCCTATATCAATCGCGGCAGCTGCGCGTTCGAGATCAAGGCAGCCAATGCGCAGGCAGCAGGCGCGGTCGCGGCGATCATCGGCAACGTTGCCAGTTCCGGCGACCCCGGCACCGCACCGGGCATGGCAGAGGATGCAAGCGTCAACGCCACCATCCCGACCCTGAGCGTCAACCTTGCCGATGCCAATCTGATCAAGGCAGCGGCGCAGGCAGGCACGGCGCTGACTGCAGCACTGGGAGAAGTTGCAGGACGTTATGCCGGTGCCGATGCCAGCGGGCGTCCGCTGCTGTACGCACCGGCGGTGGTTGCCAGCGGATCGACGTTCTCACACTTCGAAAGTGTGTTGATCCCCGATGCCCTGATGGAGCCGGCCAACAGCCCCAATACCGACGCCGGGCGCATGGTCGACCTCACCCTGGCAGCGTTTGTCGACGAAGGCTGGGATTTGAACGCAGGCACTGCTCGCATCGGCAGCTGCGATACGGGGGTAAAGCTGTTCAAGAACCCCGGTTTGATCGCAGGCGCCAATGTGCAGGCACAGGACCGTCTGTGCCGAACGACGGCCAACGGCAACCGTGCGCTCTACCTGCGCTGCATGAACGACACCGCTGCCTCGCTGAAAGCCGTCAATCTGATCAGTACCGTTGAACAGGCCGGCATCCGCACTTGCGCTGCCAAGGTGACCACGCCGTAAATCCAGTCGAGCAGAGATTGCCGGTAGTGCCGAGCCATGCTCGGCAGAGGCTCTACAAGCGAAACCAGCAGCTCGTCCAGAAACAGCACTGGATGGTGACAAAGAGCCGGCGCCTTGATGACGTCGGCTCTTCTTTTTTGCACAACACTGAAAGCTACCTGGCCTGCAACAACCCAGCTTGCGATGGTCGGCTACTGCGGCCTTGGCCGGTTGCGCGCCTGCACTAGGCTGATCGTTGATGAAGCGCTCCTGCTGGTGTCACTGGTAAAGCCCCTGCCGAGCATGGCTCGGCACTACCGGCATCGAGTGCGCATTTCAGGCAAAAAGAAAGCGCCGGTGTTGCCACCGGCGCTTCTTGTTACATCACTGGTTCGCGCTTACTTGACGCTGACCAGCTTGATCTCGAACTGCACGGCCACGTTCGGCGGGAACGGGGTGCGCGGGTCGGCACCGTAGGCCTTGTCCGGCGGCAGGGTCACTTCCCACTTGGCGCCAGCCGGCATCTGCAGCAGGGTTTCGCGCATGGCAGCCATTTCCACTTCGCTCAGCTTGATCGACGGAATCGACTGTGCCGGGCGAGCTTCGGTCGGACGCTGGCCGTACGGGAACGGACCGGCAACTTCCAGTGCAACGGTGCTGGCCTGGGTCGGCTTGGCACCAGCACCGGCTTCAATCACGCGGTATTGCACGCCGCTGGCCAGGGTCTGCACGCCGGCCTTGGCCTTGTTGGCGGCAATGAACTGGTCACTGCGGGTCTTGTTTTCAGCAGCAGCCTTTTCGTACTCGGCCTTGGCAGCCTGGGCACGGCCCTGCTCGCGACGCTGGAAGGCTTCAACGGCCGGCTTCAGCTGATCGGCGGTGATCGCCGGCTGCTTCTTGGCGTAGGCATCCTGCAGACCCTTCACCACCGAAGCGATGTCCAGCTGCTCGCCACGACCGGTGAGCTCAGCCAGGTTGTTGCCGTAGTCATAGCCGAAGTAATAGCTCAGCTTGCCCTTTTCGGACGCGATGTCCTGGGCGAAAGCGGTGCCGGTGACGGCCAGGGCGGCCACGGCGACCGCGATAGAACGCAACTTCATCAAACAGTTCTCCAGGAATGGTGTCTCAGGGCAAGCATGCCGCTAGAGGCGACGGGTTAGGATAGCCGTCACAAAGGCTGTCCGCCACTGACGACGCTCACCTATGACCGTCTTCGGTTGAAAGAGTTCAATTCATTACTTTTTTTTAACGTTTCGAGGCTTTTCCCTTATGTCCGAGTCACCGGTTTCGATCAGCACCCAGGCAGGCGTCCGCACCATCACCGTGCAGCGCCCGGAGAAGCTCAACGCCCTCAACCGGCTGACCCTGGAAACACTGGATGCAGCCTTTGCCGAAGCGGCGCAGGCTGAGGACGTAAGAGTGGTAATCCTTACCGGTGCTGGCAACAAAGCCTTCGTTGCCGGGGCGGATATCTCTGAGATGAACACGCTGACCCCGGTTCAGGGCCGCGACTTCTCGCTGGTCGGGCAGCGCCTGATGCGCCGGATCGAGCGCCTGAACAAGCCGGTCATCGCCATGGTGAATGGTTTTGCACTGGGCGGCGGCATGGAACTGGCCATGGCCTGCCACCTGCGCATCGCCGCCGACAGCGCCAAGGTCGGCCAGCCGGAGATCAATCTGGGCTTGGTTCCGGGCTTCGGCGGCACCCAGCGCCTGCTGCGCCTGGCCGGTCGTGCGGCCGCGCTGGAACTTTGCCTGCTTGGTGCGCCGATCAGCGCCGAGCGCGCCCTGCAGCTGGGTCTGGTCAACCGCGTGGTGCCGGCTGCCGAACTGGAAGCAGAGACCACCAAGCTGGGCGAGCAGCTGGCCAACGCAGCACCGCTGGCCCTGCGCGGCATTCTCGACGCGATCAACGTCGGTGGTGAGTGTGCTATCGAAGAAGGACTGGAATACGAAAGCGCGCAGTTCGGCCTGGTGTTCTCCACCGACGACATGCGCGAAGGCACCAGCGCCTTCCTGGAACGTCGCAAGCCGGAATTCAAGAATCGCTGAGTTGTCCATGTCCAACGCAAGCGCCATGCCACGCCAACTGCTGCAATTCGTACTGGACGATGATCTGGATGCGGCGCTGCACGCCGGGCTGATGGACTACCTGCCACAGCCCGGCGACGAGCTGCTGGACTCTGCGTACCCGCAGCTGCCACAGCAACTGCAGCAGGCCCAGCAGCAGCTGCGCACAGCCTGGGCTGCACGTGAGCGCTATCGCGCCCGCGCCGCGCGACTTGAACGTCGCGATGCCGAACGGCAAGCGCGTCGTGCGCCACCGCCGGTAGCAGACAGCAAGCCTGCCCTGCCCTCGGCGGCGGCGGCAATCCTGGCGCGGGCCAAGGCGCGCGCCGCAGACAAGTCAGGCACATGACAACAGTGGCAGTGAAGAAATCAACGACGAAGAACACCGCCGCAAAGAAGATCGGCGCCAAGAAGATCGCGGTAAAGAAAGCCCCGGAAAAAAAGCCCGCAGCGGTGAAAGCCACGTCCACACGTGGTAGCAAACGCATGAATGCCGGCGAAGTGCTGGAGATGTTCACACGCCTGCGTGAGCTCAACCCACACCCGACCACCGAGTTGGAGTACAGCTCACCGTTCGAGCTGCTGGTGGCGGTGACCTTGTCGGCGCAGGCCACCGATGTCGGCGTCAACAAGGCTACCCGCAAATTGTTCCCGGTGGCCAATACCGCCCAGGCCATTCTTGCCTTGGGCGAAGAAGGACTGAAGCCCTACATCGCCACCATTGGCCTGTTCAACGCCAAGGCCAAGAACGTGATTGCCGCCTGCGCGATCCTGGTGGAGAAATACGGCGGCGAAGTGCCAGCCGAACGTGCCGCACTGGAGGCCTTGCCCGGGGTTGGCCGCAAGACCGCAAACGTGGTGCTCAATACCGCCTTCGGTCAGCCGACGATGGCGGTGGACACGCATATTTTCCGCGTCTCCAACCGCACCGGGCTCGCTCCTGGCAAGGATGTGCGCGTGGTCGAGGATGGTCTGATGAAGGTGATTCCAGAAGAATTTCTGCAGGATGCGCACCACTGGCTGATCCTGCACGGGCGCTATGTCTGCAAGGCGCGCAAGCCGGATTGTCCGCAGTGCGTGATCCGCGACCTCTGCCACTTCAAGGACAAGACCGCCGACGCTGCGTAAGCGTCGGCGGCTGCCATCTGCACGACACTTTCCGGTAACAGCTCCAAGGCCCAATACGCAGGCCCTTGCGCCACAAGGCCGAAGCTGGTCGCCGAACTGTCACATTTACGCAATCTTTACGCCCTAGCCTTCGCAGCAACCTCCAACTGCCTGCAAGGCTACCCACCCAATGAAACTGCATCGCCAACTCCTCACTGCGGCCGTGGCTGCTGCACTGTTCGCGCCGGCTGCACACGCTGAAGTCGCCATTGACGTTATTGGCGGTTCCGAAATCACCTTCGAAGGCCTGGTCCAGGCTGACGGCAACTGGTTCAGCAATGACAAGGCCGACTTGAACGGCAACACCGGCAAGAACGGCAAGGACAGCGAGTTCGAACTGCGCCGCGCCGAGCTGGTGCTGAAGGGCAAGGGCCCGGGCAATATCGAATGGGTGGTCGGCTACGACGCCAAGGCCGACAAGTTCCTGGACACCAACGTCAAGTACAAGCTGGGCGGCAACAGCAACCACTTCCTGCAGGCCGGCCAGTACAAGCAGCCGAACAGCCTGGAAGAACTGTCCAGCACCAAGAACAACGACTTCATCTCCAAGGCAACCGTGACCAACACCTACGCAGTTGCGCGCCGCCTCGGCGTTGGCTACGGCGTCGGCGACGCCAACTGGTCGGTCACCGCTTCGGCCTTCGGCCGCGAGCTGACCCGTGACCTCGCTCATGGCAGCGGCTACGGCGTGCGCGGCACCTTCGCCCCGATCAACGAGAAGGGCAACATCCTGCACCTGGGCCTGAGCTACGTCGACTACGACACCGACGCCGACCTACTGCGCCTGCGCGCCCGCCCGAACGCCGACCTGGCTACCGTGCGCCTGGTCGACAGCGGCGACCTGAAGGACACCGACCGCCTGAGCACCATCGGTGCTGAAGCCATGTACGTGCGCGGCCCGTTCAAGGCCCAGGGTGAGTACTACAGCTCCAAGGCCAAGCGCTACGACCACGGCAACTACAGCACCGACGGTTACTACATCAGTGGCGTGTGGAACGTCACCGGTGAGACCTGGGGCTATAAGGGCGGCACCCCGAGCCTGGGCCTGCCGGACGAGCCGGGCCGTGGCATGTGGCAGCTGGGCGCACGCTTCGACCACATCGATCTCAACGACGGCGGCCTGAAGGCCCCGGCCGTGGTCGGCGGCACCCCGCTGGTGGACGGCGTGCTCGGCGGCAAGATGGACATCTGGACCGTTGGCGCCAACTGGTACTGGCGTT
The DNA here is from genome assembly GCF_056759935.1 of Stenotrophomonas sp. STEN035. Lineage (NCBI taxonomy): Bacteria > Pseudomonadati > Pseudomonadota > Gammaproteobacteria > Lysobacterales > Lysobacteraceae > Stenotrophomonas > Stenotrophomonas sp. STEN035. The sequence goes on along the minus strand of NZ_JBRRDY010000014.1, from coordinate 105,917 downwards.
CGAACTTCAAGGCCTCGCTGAACTATGTGATGGTCGACAGCAACAAGTACTCCTCGTCGAGCAAGAAGTTCGTCAGCGACAAGCCGGACATCCTGGAAGCGCGCCTGCAGTTCTTCTGGTAAGCATTGGCTGCAAGCAACACCACGAACGCCCCGCAAGGGGCGTTCGTCGTTGCAGCGGCTTTGATTTTGTAGGAGCGGCGTAAGCCGCGAAGCTGGTGGTCCGGCCGTGAGACTGATTTCCGCAAACTGAAAATGCACGAGCTTCGCGGCTTACGCCGCTCCTACAACGGCAGGCGCCGCTGCGCTGACTGAAGCTGTGTAAGCTTCGCAGCTTACGCAGCTCCCACAGCCAACTACGGGGGCGCTCCAACCGGACGGATCCATGCGCACCCCACTGCTTCTACTGCTGCTCTGCCTGTCTTTCGCCAGCTTTGCCCAGGACTGTGGTGATGACGCCACTGCGCGCATCATCCAGGCATACCAACAGCGCGACACCGCAGTCCTGCCCGATCGCTCCGGCTGGAGCATCGACAGCGAGCGCGGCGCGTGCCGGGTGTGGCCAGCGAATACTTCGTTGACCTTGGTCGCAGTGCCGTTTCTGGGCCCACTGGGACCCAATGGTGATTCCCAGTCGGGCGATCTGGATGTACTGGTGGTCGACAGCGCCAGCCTGCGTCCACGCGCAGCACTCCGCCTATCTGACGTGATGAGCAGCGATGCCATCCATGTCGACAGCGTCAGTCTGGATACCGCGCGCTACAACCTTTCACCCAGCGTGCGTGCGTTCGGTGTCCGCAGCTCGCGCAGCAATTCTTCGCAGCCCAACCCTTTCAGCGAAACCCGTCTGCAGCTGCTGGTGATCAACGAAAGCCAGCTCGAGGCGATTACCGAGCAGATCGTCATGTCAAGCAACGGCGGCGAATGGGACACACGCTGTGCCGGTGAGTTCCATGAAACAAAGCGCACGCTGGAAGTTGGCCCCGCCCCGGCGCAGGGCTGGGCCACGCTGACGGTACGTGAGCGCAGCGCCAGCACCGTCAGCCGCGAAGATGCAGCTGGCAGCTGCACTGAAGAGCGCGAGGACCACCCCGTTCGCAGTTTCAAGCTGCAGCCGAAGGGTCGCAGCTACCCGCTACCCAGCGAGATCAAAGCAACATTCTGATGACAGGCGTCATTGTCATTTGAACGTCATGTGACAGACGCTGCACTGTCATCAAATCGTTATGGAATAGGCGCCGGGCGGAACTCACCGCACATTCACACCTCCCAGGAGCCACTTGTGATCCACGCCATCAAATCGCGCGCAGCCGTTGCCATCCTCGCTGCGTCGTCCGTGTTCGCCGCCAATGCTGCCGATGTCACCGGCGCCGGCGCGTCCTTCATCTACCCGGTCATGTCCAAGTGGTCGGCGGATTACAACACCGCTACCAGCAAGCGCGTGAACTACCAATCGATCGGCTCGGGCGGCGGCATTGCCCAGATCAAGGCCAACACGGTGGACTTCGGTTCGTCCGATGCCCCGCTGAAGCCGGAAGAACTGGCTGCGGCCGGCCTGGTGCAGTTCCCATCGGTGATCGGCGGCGTGGTGCCGGTACTCAATGTGCCGGGCGTTGAAGCCGGTGCAATGAAGCTGGATGGCCCGACCCTGGCCAACATCTTCCTCGGCAAGATCAGCAAGTGGAATGACCCGGCCATCGCTGCGCTCAACGCCGGCCTGACCCTGCCGGACACCAAGATCACCGTCGTGCACCGTTCCGACGGTTCGGGCACCACCTTCAACTTCGTCAACTTCCTGTCCAAGGTCAACGCTGACTGGAAGACCACCGTCGGTGAAGGCACCAGCGTCCAGTGGCCGGTCGGCATCGGCGGCAAGGGCAACGAAGGCGTGGCCGCCTACGTCAAGCAGATCCGCGGCTCGATCGGTTACGTCGAGTTCTCCTACGCCCTGCAGAACCGCCTGACCTTCTCGCGCATGAAGAATGCCGCCGGCAATTTCGTGCAGCCGCGCGACGAGACCTTCTCGGCCGCTGCCGCCAGCGCCGACTGGGCGAACGCACGTGACTTCTACCTGGTGATGACCAACGCCCCGGGTGAGCAGGCTTGGCCGATCACCGCCACCAACTTCATCCTGATGCGCAAGCAGCCGAAGACGGCTGAAGGCGCCAAGGCCGCCGTCGAATACTTCCGCTGGATCTACGCCAACGGCGACGCCCAGGCCCGTCAGCTGGACTACGTGCCGCTGCCGGACCCGCTGGTCCGCCAGATCGAAACCTACTGGCAGCAGAACCTGCGCTACTGAGTAAAGAGCCGGCGGGACCCTCTCCCTCGTCGTCTCAAGCGCGGATCAGGTGATCCGCGCTTTTTTTTCATCATTTTTGTGGGAGCGGTGTAAACCGCGAAGCGGAAAATTCCCAAAGTCCCGTAGAGCCGAGCCATGTTCGGCTGAGGCTTTACCGGGAAGGGCCCCTGCCGAGCATGGCTCGGCACTACAGGCATTCCCGGAAAGCCCCGCCTCCGGGCCACATTTCTGCCTTTCAGGGCGCCATCCGCCTGGCCGATGGCCATTGATTCTGTGAGCTTTTTCAGATTTTTTTCACGATGTAATCAGGCTGTAACAAAAACATCATTTCATAGCCGCATCCGCCGGCGCTGCCGGCATTTCTCCCGCTATGGAGTGACGCATGAAGCTGCACACGACCGGTCTTGCCGCCCTTTCGCTGGCCATCGCCCTGGGCCTGTCGGCCTGTGGTGACAAGGGTAACCAGGCCGCTTCCGGCCCAGATGCCGCGGGTGCTTCCGCAGCGGCCGCCGGTGACAAGGTTGCCGTCGAAATCTCCGGCGCCGGCGCATCGTTCATCTTCCCGCTGGTGTCCAAGTGGTCGGCAGACTACAACGCTGCTACCGGCGCCAAGATCAACTACCAGTCAATCGGCTCGGGTGGCGGCATCGCCCAGATCAAGGCCGGTACGGTCGACTTCGGCTCCTCCGACAAGCCGCTTTCCACCGAAGAACTGGCGCAGGCAGGCCTGGGCCAGTTCCCGTCGGCAATCGGTGGCGTGGTGCCGGTGGTCAACCTGGAAGGTCTGCAGCCGGGCCAGCTGCGCCTGAGCGGCCCCCTGCTGGCTGACATCTTCCTGGGCAAGATCAAGACCTGGAACGACAAGGCCATCGTCGATGCCAACCCGGGCGTGACCCTGCCGGATACCAAGATCACCCTGGTGCACCGCTCCGACGGTTCGGGCACCACCTTCAACTTCTCCAACTACCTGTCCAAGGTCAGCGGTGAGTGGAAGGAAAAAGTAGGCGAAGGCACCTCGGTGCAGTGGCCGGACGGCGTCGGCGGCAAGGGCAACGAAGGCGTTGCTTCCTACGTGCAGCAGATCAAGGGCTCGGTCGGTTACGTCGAGCTGGCCTACGCACTGCAGAACAACATGCCGTATGCCTCGATGCAGAACGCTGCCGGTACCTGGGTGCAGCCCACCGCCGAGACCTTTGCCGCCGCTGCTGCCAGCGCCGACTGGGCCAACGCCAAGGACTTCAACCTGGTGATCACCAACGCACCGGGCGCCAATGCATGGCCGATCACTGCCACCAACTTCATGCTGATGCACAAGCAGCCTAAGGATGCCAAGCGCAGCGCCGATACCCGCGCGTTCTTCAAGTGGGCTTTCGAGAACGGCAAGACCCAGGCCAACGAGCTGCACTACGTGCCGCTGCCGGCTGAGCTGGTCACCCAGATCGAGGCGTACTGGGCCGCTGAGTTCAAGTGACGCACTGGCGCGGGGCTGCCAAGCGGCCCCGCCTTTGCCAGTGCGTCATCCCCGCGCAGGCGGGGATCGCTCGTGATTCTGCTTTTGCTGTTGCTGTTGCTGTTGCTTTTGTTCCTGCCTTGCCGTTGAAGTCACACGCACCATCAACGGCAAGAGCGATTCCCGCCTACGCGGGAATGACGGCTGAAAAGCGATTCCCGCCTACGCGGGAATGACGAACAAAAGCAGAAACGACGGCTCCCCCCTCCAACGAGGGACTGATATTTCACCGCATCCTCCTGGGCCCCTGCCGCTGCCATGAATGCCATTGCACCGTCCCTAGCTTCCTCGCCCACGTCGCGCGACCTGCGTGACGCCCGCAACGAGCGTCTGTTCCGCTGGTTCCTGGTCGCCACCGTCGTCTTCGTCCTGGTCGCCCTGGCCGGCGCCGCACTGTCCATGCTCTGGGGCGGCCGCCACGCGCTGCAGGAGCAGGGCCTGAGCTTCTTCTACTCCTCCGAGTGGAATCCAGTCGAGAACAAATTCGGTGCACTGGCACCGATCTACGGCACCATTGTCACCGCGCTGATCGCAATGTTGATCGCCGTGCCGGTGAGCTTCGGCATCGCCTTCTTCCTGACCGAAGTCGCGCCACGCTGGCTGCGTGGCCCGGTCGGCACCGCCATCGAACTGTTGGCAGGCATCCCATCGATCATCTACGGCATGTGGGGCCTGTTCGTACTGGTGCCGGTGATGACCGAGTACGTCACCCCGTTCCTCAATGACCACCTTGGCCCACTGCCGGTGATCGGCGCCTTGTTCCGCGGCCCGCCGCTGGGCATCGGCATGCTCACCGCCGGCTTCGTGCTGGCGATCATGGTCATCCCCTTCATCTCCTCGGTGATGCGTGAAGTCTTCCTCACCGTTCCGACCCGCCTGAAGGAATCGGCCTACGCGCTGGGTTCGACCAAGTGGGAAGTGAGCTGGGACATCGTGCTGCCCTACACCCGCTCCGCGGTGATCGGCGGCGTATTCCTCGGCCTGGGCCGTGCGCTCGGCGAAACGATGGCGGTGGCCTTCGTGATCGGCAACAGCGTGCGCCTGACCCCCTCGCTGCTGGAGCCCGGCACCACCATCGCCGCACTGATCGCCAACGACTTCGGCGAAGCCACTGAAACCTACCGTTCGGCGCTGCTGCTGCTCGGCTTCGTATTGTTCATCGTCACCTTCGTGGTGCTGGCACTGGCCCGCCTGATGCTGATGCGACTGTCCCGCAAGGAGGGCAACTGATGTCCGCTTCCGCTGATTCGCTGTACCTGCGCCGTCGCGTCGTCAATGTCGTGGCCCTGTTCATGGGTTGTGCCACCGCCTTGTTCGGTCTGTTCTTCCTCGGCTGGATCCTGTGGACGCTGCTGTCCAAGGGCCTGCCGGGCATCAATCTGGATCTCTTCACCAAGATGACGCCGCCGCCGATGCAGGAAGGCGGTCTGCTCAATGCCTTCTTCGGCAGTGCGGTGATGTGTGCAATGGCCATCGGCATCGGCACGCCGCTGGGCGTCGCCGCCGGCACCTGGCTGGCCGAGTACGGCAACGCCCGCAAGGCCGGCACCGTGGTCCGCTTCGTCAATGACATCCTGCTGTCGGCACCGTCCATCGTGCTCGGCCTGTTCGTCTACACGCTGTACGTGATGCAGACCGGCGGCCAGTTCTCGGCATTTGCAGGCGCGCTGTCGCTGGCCTTCATCGTGCTGCCGGTGGTGATCCGTACCACCGACGAAATGCTGCGACTGGTACCGGTGCAGATGCGCGAAGCTGCGTTGGCACTCGGCGTACCGCAATGGAAAGTAATCATGCAGGTGCTGTACCGCAGCGCCATGGCCGGCATCGTCACCGGCATCCTGCTGGCCCTGGCCCGCATCTCCGGCGAAACCGCGCCGCTGCTGTTCACCGCCTTCGGCAATCAGTACTGGAACAGCAACGTCATGCAGCCGATGGCCTCGGTGCCGGTGGTGATGAACCAGTTTGCCGGCAGCCCGTATGAATCCTGGCAGGTGTTGGCTTGGGCAGGTGCCCTGGTGCTGACCGTGTTCGTCCTGCTGGTCAGCCTCTCCGCGCGCGGCCTGCTGCTGCGCAACCGCATCTCGAACGACTGAACTTAAACGATTGATTGCCATGGACCTTCCCATGAACGACCTCAGCAACGCCGTACCGATGCAGCGCATCTCCGTGCCCGCCGCCAACCAGTCGCTGCACACGCCGGCGCCGGTCAAGCTGGCAGCACGCGGCCTGGACTTCTACTACGACAAGTTCCACGCGCTGAAGAGCATCAACCTGGAGATTCCGGAAAAGCGTGTCACCGCGCTGATCGGCCCCTCCGGTTGCGGCAAGTCCACCCTGCTGCGCATCTTCAACCGCATCTACGCGCTATACCCCAAGCTGGAAGCGCGTGGTGAAGTGCTGCTGGACGGCGAGAACATCCTTTCGCCCAAGTACCCGATGAACCGCCTGCGCTCCAAGGTCGGCATGGTGTTCCAGAAGCCGGTGCCGTTCCCGATGACCATCTTCGAGAACGTCGCCTACGGCATCCGCCACCACGAGAAGCTGTCCAAGGCCGACATGACCGTACGCGTCGAGCAGGCGCTGCGTCAGGGCGCACTGTGGGACGAAGTGAAGGACAAGCTCAACCAGAGCGCGCTGGGCCTGTCTGGCGGCCAGCAGCAGCGTCTGTGTATCGCCCGCGCCGTGGCCCTGCGCCCGGACGTGCTGCTGCTCGACGAGCCGACCTCGGCGCTGGACCCGATCTCCACCAGCCGCATCGAGCAGCTGGTCGAAGAATTGAAGAACGACTACACCATCGCCATCGTCACCCACAACATGCAGCAGGCCGCGCGCGTCTCCGACTACACCGCCTTCATGTACCTGGGCGACCTGATCGAACACGACCGCACCGAAACCATCTTCTCCAACCCCTCCAAGCAGCAGACCGAGGATTACATCACCGGTCGCTTTGGCTGAGGCTGGCGCAGGCGGACCGTGAATCGGTCCGCCGCCCGCTGGACGCCTGGCCATGGACGGCCAAGCCGCACTCCGAAGCCAGATGTATGCCATGGATGGCAACGCAGCTCCCGAACGAATGCAGTCCCACCCGAACAGTCTCCAGCGAGCATTCCATGAATCTTCCCAACGACCACATCGTCAAGAGCTATGACGAAGAACAGCAGCGACTGGTAGCCGAGATCGTGCGCATGGGCGAAATGTCCGTTGCCCAGCTCGAAGCCGCGCTGGACGTGATCGAACGCCGCGACGAGAAGGCCGCGCAGCGCATCGTCGCCAACGACGAGGCCATCGACCAGCTCGAGCAGCAGATCAGCCACGACGTGATGCGCCTGGCCCTGCGTGGGCCGATGGCCCGCGACCTGCGCGAGATCCTCGCCGGCCTGCGCATCCCCGCCGACATCGAGCGCATCGGCGACTATGCCGCCAACGTCGCCAAGCGCTCCATCGCGCTGGCCGCAGTGCCGCCACTGCCGCAGATCCAGGGCGTACGCGCACTCGGCCGGCTCGCCGCGCAGCAGGTCCGCCGCGCGATGGAAGCCTACCGCGACAACGATGCCGAGGCCGCGCTGAAACTGCGTGCCGACGACGCGCGTCTGGACGCCCAGTACACCGCGCTGTTCCGCGAGTTGCTGACCTACATGATGGAAGACCCGCGCAACATCACCCCGTGCACGCACCTGCTGTTCATGGCCAAGAACCTGGAGCGCATCGGCGACCATGCCACCAACATCGCCGAGAACGTGTGGTTCCTGGTACACGGTGATGCGCCGCTGCCGCCGCGCGAGAAGCGTGACGAAACCAGCACGGTCGATCACGCCTGATCCGTTCTAGTAAGGCCGCTGCGCATATGCGCAGCGCCCGCGTTGTCCAAGGCGCCGGCCACCGCTGATGGTCGCTATCCGCTGAATCAAACGGGCCCCAAGCGGGCCCTTTTGCCGTTCCAACGATGGCAAGGTCGCGCCGTTGACCCGGGCTGCTTGTTAAGCTCCAGCCTCCCCCCGGCCCAACCACTACCGGAGACACAATCAATGGCCATCGACATCCGCAAGTCCACCACCCTCGCCTTGGGCGCTGCCCTGCTCGGCGGCATGGCGGCCCCTGCCTTTGCCATGACCGATCTCGCTCAAGGCTATGCACTTGGCGCCAGCGCCCAGACCCCGCCAACCGCAGAAGCGCAGGCCGCCACCGCCACTGCGCAAAGCACCGATGCCGCCGCCAAGCAGAAGGCCGAGGGCAAGTGCGGCGAGGGTAAATGTGGCGAAGGCAAGTGCGGCGCCGACAAGGACAAGCCCAAGACCGATGCCGCCAAGGCTGATGGCGAAGCAGCCGCCGGTGCCGACAAAGCCAAGGCCGAAGGCAAGTGTGGCGAGGGCAAGTGTGGCGGTAAGCACTAAGCCTGGCATACCACCCGACCAGCGCATGCCAGCCCAGGCCAGCGCTGGCCTGGGTCTGCGCCGCTCGCTGCTCGACGCCTTGCAGACGGCACCGGCCGGCGCATTCGATTTCCTCGAATGCGCCCCGGACAACTGGATCGGCGTTGGCGGCAGTTTGGGCGAAGCGCTGTCCGCGCTGTCGCAACGGCATCCGCTCAGCTGCCATGGCCTGTCACTGTCACTGGGTGGCCCGGCCCCGTTGGATGTGGAATTCCTCGCGCGTACGCGGCGCTTCCTCGACCAGCACCAGGTCGCGCTGTACAGCGAGCATCTGAGCTGGTGCACCGATGACGGCCATCTCTACGAACTGCTGCCGCTACCGTTCACCGCCGAAGCCGTGCGCCATGTGGCCGCGCGCATCCGCCAGACCCAGGACATCCTCGGTCGCCGTATCGCCGTGGAAAATGCCTCCTACTACGCCGTACCAGCGGCCGACATGGACGAGGCCGACTTCATCAACGCCGTCCTCGACGAAGCCGATTGCGACCTGCTGCTGGACGTCAACAACGTCTACGTCAACGCCATCAACCACGGCTATGACGCCCGCGCCTTGCTTGCACGCTTGCCCTCGCAGCGCATTGCCAGTTACCACGTTGCCGGCCATCACGACGAAGCCGAAGACCTGAAGATCGACACCCACGGCATGCCGGTCAAGGACGATGTCTGGGCACTGCTGGCCGATACCTACGCCTTGCACGGCGTGCGCCCCACCCTGCTGGAACGCGACTTCAACTTCCCGCCACTGCCCGAGCTGCTGAAAGAACTGGCGCGGATACGTCAATTGCAGCAGGCCACACATGGCTGAGTCGCTGCGCGAACTGCAGATGCGCTTTGCCGGGCACCTGCGCGATCCGTTGCAACAACCTGCTCCGGCGGGTATCGACGACACACGCATGCAGGTGTATCGCGAGCTGTACTTCAACAATATCCTGAGCCTGCTGGCTGCGAATTTCCCGGTAATCACCCGGACCTTGGGTGAGTCGCGCTGGCAGCAACTGGTGCGCGATTTCTGTCGCGAGCATCGGGCACATACGCCGTTGTTTCCGGAAATCGGGCAGGAGTTCATTGCCTTTCTGGACAGTCGTTCGCCTGATCCGCAAGCGCCGTGGCTGCTGGAGCTGGCTCACTACGAATGGATCGAGTTGGCGCTGAAGATCAGCGACGAGCCGTCGCCTGTGCATGATCCTGATGGTGACCTGCTGGCTGCCAGCCCGGTCTGTTCGCCCAGCTGTCGTGCCCTGGCCTACCAGTGGCCGGTGCATCGGATTGGTCTGGAATATCAGCCCAGTGAGCCACCGCTACAGCCGACCTTGTTGCTGGCCCGGCGCGAGGCTCATGGAAACATCGTGTTCTCCGAACTTTCGCCGATGCTGTACCGGTTGTTGGAAAGACTGGAGCAGTTACCCGATCTCAGCGGGCTTGAGCAGCTGCGGGAGTTGGCGACCGAGGCGGGTACAGAAGCGGATGAGGATTTCATCAGCAATGGCGCGGCAATGCTGCAGCAGTTGCGGGGCAAGGGCTGCTTGTTGGGCGCTTCTACCCCCTTCCTTGCGCTGCAGGCGTAGGAGAGGGTTGGGGAGGGCTCGGCTGAGGCATTACCGGTTAAGCCCCTGCCGAGCATGGCTCGGCACTACGGCCTCCTGACAGCGCTTGCAGCCTGCCGCTGACACGGCCACTTGACCCGCTCTGCTACCCTATTGCGATGAACGAATTTGCTGAACCCTCGGTCCCCCGCCCTGCTTTCACGCCGATGGCGCAACGCTTCCGTGGCTTCCTGCCGGTGGTGGTGGACGTGGAAACGGGCGGCTTTGACTGTAATCGCCATGCCCTGCTTGAGATCGCTGCGGTGCCGGTGGAGATGGACGAGAACGGCCAGCTCTACCCTGGCCAGACCGCCAGTGCGCATGTGATTCCAGCCGAAGGCACCGAAATCGACCCCAAGTCGCTGGAAATCACCGGCATTGTGCTCGACCATCCGTTCCGCTTGGCCAAACCGGAGCGTGACGCACTGGAACATGTGTTCGCGCCAATCCGCGCAGCGATGAAAAAGTACAACTGCCAGCGCGCGATCCTGGTCGGCCACAACGCGCATTTCGACCTGAATTTCGTCAACGCCACCGTCGCCCGCAGCGGCCACAAGCGCAACCCCTTCCATCCATTCAGCGTGTTCGACACGGTGACCTTGGCCGGCGTGGCTTACGGCCAGACTGTGCTTGCCCGCGCAGTGCAGGCAGCCGGCTTTGAATGGGATGCCAGTGAGGCGCATAGCGCGGTGTACGACACCGAGCAGACCGCGCGCCTGTTCTGCAAGATCGTCAACGCTTGGCCGACCGCGCCCGGCCGCTGAGCTGCAGGAACGTCAGGCCGCGCAGGTCCTTGCGCGGCCTTCCTTCTTTGCCTGCGCCAATGCGTTCTTGGCACGTTGATAGAACAGCACTGGCGCCTGGTCTTCTTCACCCAGCTGCACTACGCCGGCACTGAAACTCACCTTGATGTCGCCGGCCTCGTGCCCGCCCCACTCGGCGTACTGTCCGAACAGGCGCTGCAGACGCTGGCAGGCGATTTCGGCTTCCGGCAGCGCCGTGTCGCTCAACAGCACCGCGAACTCCTTGTTGCCCAGCCGTGCCGGCATGTCGGATGCACGCAGGCTACGCCGCATCAGGTCGCCTACTTCGCACAGCACCAGATCACCGACCGCGCGCGACCACTCAGCATTGATCTGCTTGAGGTGATCGATGCTCAGCACCACCAAACTCAGCGAGCGCCCGGTGCGCCGCGCCGCCGCCATGTCGCGCGCCAGCGCGTCATCGAATGCGCGACGGTTGGGCAGGCCGCTGAGATCATCTTCATTGGCCAGCCGCTCGAATGCTTCGGCCTGCTCGCGCAGCCGCTGTTCAAGCTGAGCTTTTTCAAGCAGTGCCGCTTCCAGCCGACCGTTCTGCTGATGCACTTGATCTGACCGGGCATGCTCCTGCGCAGCCAACTGCTGCGCCTGGCTGCGTTGTTGCCTGAGCTGCAGCACCAGCCACAGCACAAGCACGAGCAACAACAGGCACACGCCGGCAAGCAAGTCGGGCAGCGCCAATACTGCAAGCGGCGACGAAAAGCCGTCCATTCTGCCCTCCGCCCAGGCGGGTGCCACGGCAACTCCCGCCAACATGCCCAGCGCTGACAGACATCGTTTTGCAAAGACCCTTGCCCTGCCCGACATCGCGCGCATCCCCACGCTCGACCGGGTTACCGGATTCTTCTCTGCTGCCATCGTTCTTGCCCCAAGCTGGTGTGGCGATACTAGCAAACAGGGGCCATGTTGCAGGGTTGAGTAAGGCTCGGCGCTGAGGATTTTCGCTGGAATGTGATTGGCGGTGTGAAAGCACACAATCCTGGCCGGAGGAACTGTAGGAGTGGCGTAAGCCGCGAAGCTGACAACCCCTCAGTTTGCAAAGGCAGTCGCCCCGATCGCCGCAGCAACAACAGCGCACTTTCATTGGCTCCGGACACCACGGTGGCTTCGCGGCTTACGCCGCTCCTACAGCCACACCTGCAAGCAGTCCCGCCTGCGTTGCGATCAACCGTTGGCTGGCCACTGCGGCGCTTCCCAACGAACGATGGCTTCCAAGCCCCCTTCGGGGTGATTGCGCAGGGTCAGGCTGGCACCGTCCTTTTCGGCCAGCGCACGGGCGATGGTCAGGCCCAAGCCGGCGCCGCCGGTCTCGCGTGAGCGCGAGGTCTCCAGGCGCAGGAACGGGGTGAACACGGCTTCGAGCTCGTCCTCGGCCAGCCCCGGCCCGTTGTCACGTACCCGCACCTCGACTGCATCGCCATCGCGGCGTGCGCTCACCTGCGCAGCGCGACCATACTTCACCGCGTTGTCGACCAGGTTGGAGAACAAACGCCGCATCGCCAACGGCCGCAGCATCAGCACCGCGCCGCTCCCCTGCTCCAGCACCGCATCATGACCGGACTCGGCAGCGTCCTCGACCACGCTCTCCAGCAGCGAGTCCAGATCCAGCGCAGCACGTTGCTCAGCGCTCTCGGCGCTGCGGGCAAGCTCCAAACCTTCGCGGATCAAGGCCTGCATCGCAGCGAGGTCACCGATCAGGCGCTCGCGCAACTGCTCGTCCTGCACGTTCTCCAACCGCAGCCGCAGCCGCGTCGACGGCGTCTGCAGGTCATGGGTGATCGCCGCCAACATCTGCGTGCGCTCGCTCAGGTGCCGCTGCAGACGCTTCTGCATGGCATTGAAGGCTTCGGCGGCCCGTTGCACTTCCAGGGGGCCGCTGACCGGCAATGGTTCACGCTGCAGGTCGTGACCGAGCTCGGTGGCGTGGTTTGCCAGCCGCTGCAACGGCGAGCTGGCGATGCGTGCAACCACATAGGCCAGCAGACCAATCGCCAATGCCAGCAACGACAGGAACCATGGGTCGAACGCCGCCCCGCTGCGTCTTGCCACCGCCGGGTACTCCAGCGCCAGCCGCAGCGGTGTGCCGTCAGTGAGCTTCAATTCCACCAGACGACAGCGCGGCGGGGTGAATGCTGGATCGCGCTCACGCATGTGCTGCGATCGCTGTCCGCGTCCGGGTGGCGGCAGGAATTCCGGCAAGGGCGGCATGCAGGCGCGGAAGCTGCTCGCGCGCACTTGCGCACTGGCAACCGCGCCACCGCGTGCGACCAGCACTGCCATCAAAGCCTCGTCCACATCGCCGGTACGGAAGTCGCCTTTGACCTCGCGCACGCTGGGACCGCCCACCGCCAACAAGCGGCTGCGCAGCTCCGGGTTGCCGTCCAGCAGATTGACCAAGCCCTGCAGGCGGTCGGCGATACGCGCAAGGTTCTGCCGCTCGAACTCCTGCTGGCGACGGCTCTCGGCCAGCAGCGTCGCGCCAATCGCCGCCACCATCATGCCGACCAGCAGGATGACGAACAGCCGCCCGGCCATCGACGACAGGAACAGACGCAGCCGCTTCATTCCAGCGTCACCGCACTGGCGAACACATAGCCCTCGTTGCGCACGGTCTTGATCAGGCCATCGGCACCGCCGGCATCGGCCAGCTTCTGCCGCAGACGGCTGATCTGCAGGTCGATGGCACGATCCTGAGATTCGTAGTTTCGACCACTGCTCAGCGACACCAGTTGCTCGCGCGACAGCACCTTGTTGGCATGGGCGACCAACACCCGCAGCAGGCGGAACTCGGCCCCCGACAACATCACCACACGCTTGGCCGGATCAATCAGATGCCGATGTTCCAGATCGAATACCCAGCCTGAGAACAGCGCCCGGCGCATCGCCAGCGGTTCCATGTTGGTCGGCAAGGCCTCGGTCCGGCGCAGCACGTTGCGGATGCGTGCCAGCAGCTCACGCGGCTCGAAGGGCTTGGCCAGGTAATCATCGGCGCCCATTTCCAGCCCAAGCACGCGATCAATCGGCTCGCTGCGTGCGGTGAGCATGATCACCGGCGTGGTCGAACGCACGCGCAGCTCGCGGCATAGCGCCAGACCGTCTTCGCGCGGCAGGTTCAGGTCCAGCACGATCAGGTCGATGTGCTCGCGCGCCAATACCTGGCGCATCTGGTTGCCATCGGCCGCCGTGCTCACGGCATAGCCGGCCCGGCCCAGTTGCTCGGCCAGCAGGCTGCGGATGTCACTGTCGTCGTCTACCACCAACAAGCGGTGCAAGGTCTGTATGTCCGTCATGGGGCAATGATCCATGCTAGCGGATCGTCGTGCGCGGGCGCATACGTGTCGGCGCGTATCAACGCCTGCACTTGATACACGCCGATACATGGCCGGCTGAACCTGATACACGTCGACACATACTGTGCCTTGAGGCTGAACAGGGCACTGACCAAACTGGCATCAACGCCGCACGCTGCGGCCCAGCCTGAGTGCCTGATCACCGTGAAGCTGCTGCCCTCCTCCCGCCGCAACCGCATCCTGATTGCCGCTGCCATCGTCGCCCTGCTCGCCGGCGGCGTGTTCTGGGCCACGCGCAAGCCCGCTGCCCCTTCGATGGCCACCTCGCCGGTCAGCCGTGGCGATCTGGAACAGACGGTCGACGCCACCGGCGTCATCGATGCCTACAAGCTGGTCAGCGTCGGTGCGCAGGCTTCGGGCCAGATCAAGGTGCTGAAGGTGCAGCTAGGTGATGTGGTCAAGCAAGGCGACCTGATCGCCGAGATCGATTCGGTCACCCAGGAGAACAGCCTGAAGAACGCCGAGGCGGCGTTGGAAAACATCCGCGCCCAGCGTGCGGTGCAGACCGCCTCGCTGAAGGAATCCGAGCTAGCCTTCGCCCGCCAGAAGGAGATGCTGGCCGCCGAAGCCACCTCGCGCGCCGACTACGAGTCGGCCGAAGCCAACCTGGCCAGCACCCGCGCGCAGATCCGTGCACTCGATGCACAGATCCGCCAGCGTGAAACCGAACTGGGCACTGCCCAGGCCAACCTCGGCTATACCCGCATCACCGCGCCCATCGACGGCACCGTGGTCGCGGTGGTTGCCGAAGAAGGCCGCACGGTCAACGCCAACCAGTCGGCACCGACCATCGTCAAGCTGGCGCGGCTGGACCTGGTCACGGTGAATGCCGAGATCTCCGAAGCCGACGTGGTCAAGGTCAAGCCCGGCATGCCGGTGTACTTCACCATCCTGGGCAATCCGGACCACAAGTACCAGGCCACGCTGCGCACGGTGAACCCGGCGCCGGCCTCGATCAGCACCGACAGCACCAGCTCCAGCAGCTCTTCCTCGTCCAGCTCCAGCACCGCCGTGTACTACAACGCGCTGTTCGACGTCGAGAACCCGGACGGCACGCTGCGCATCGACATGACCGCGCAGGTCTCGGTGATGCTGGCCCAGGCCAAGGACGCGCTGTTGATTCCCACCGTTGCGCTCGGCCCCAAGGTGCCGGAAGGCGGCCGTGGCCCCGGCGCGACTGCCGCCAATGGCGAGCAACGCGCCGCCCGCAGCAAGCAGGAAGGCCAGCGCCAGCAACGTCGCCAGCCGGATGCCGCCGCACTGGCCAAGAGCAACAGCTACGTGGTCCGCGTGGTCAACAAAGACGGCCAGCCGGAGCCGCGCACGATCAAGGTCGGCCTCAACAACGGCTCCAACGTCGAAGTACTGGAAGGCCTGAAGGAAGGCGAGCTGGTCGTGGTCGGCGAAGTCGCCGCCGGCGAGAAAACCAGCAGCAGCAACCAGCGCGGCCCGATGGGCCCGATGATGGGTGGCCCGCGCCGATGAGCCAGCCGCTGCTGCAACTGCGCGACCTGCGTCGCGAGTTCCCGGCCGGCGAGGAAACCATCGCCGTGCTCAAGGACGTCAACCTCGACATCCATGCCGGCGAGATGGTCGCTATCGTTGGCCAGTCCGGTTCGGGCAAGTCGACCTTGATGAACATCCTCGGCTGCCTGGACCGCCCCACCGTGGGCTCCTACAAAGTGGCTGGACGCGAAACCGGCCGCATGCAACCGGACGAACTGGCCGAGCTGCGCCGCGAGCATTTCGGTTTCATCTTCCAGCGCTATCACCTATTGGGAGATCTGGACGCACGTGGCAACGTGGAAGTGCCTGCGATCTATGCCGGTACACCTGCCGACGCCCGCCGCAGCCGCGCCGAGGCCCTGCTCGCGCGGCTGGGCCTGAGCGACCGCATGGGTCACAAGCCGGGCCAGCTGTCCGGCGGCCAACAGCAGCGCGTCTCCATCGCGCGTGCGCTGATGAACGGTGGCGAGGTGATCCTGGCCGACGAGCCCACCGGCGCGCTGGACAGCGCCTCCGGCGAAGAAGTGATGAACATCCTCGGCGAGCTGCATGCCGAAGGCCAGACCATCATCATCGTCACCCACGACATGCACGTGGCCGAGCACGCACAGCGCATCATCGAGATCCACGATGGCGTGATCGTCGCCGACCGTCGCAACGACAAGGTGCCGGCACTGCAGAAGCAGCAACGCGCTGCCCCCGTGCGCACCGGTGGTAGCGCCTTCCAAGCCGCGCGTGATCGCTTCGTCGAAGCCTTCCGCATGGCTTTGCTGGCAATGAACGCACACCGCCTGCGCACCTTCCTGACCATGCTCGGCATCATCATTGGTATCGCCTCGGTGGTGTCGGTGGTGGCGATGGGCAACGGCTCTCAGCAGCAGATCCTGCAGAACATTTCCTCGCTGGGCACCAATACCATCGATGTATATCCGGGCCGCGGCTTCGGCGACATGCGCTCCGGACGCGTACAGACGCTGAAAAGCAGCGATGCCGAGGCATTGGCCACGCAGAGTTACATCGACAGCGTCACCCCCAGCGTATCCAGCTCGGTGACAGCACGTGTAGGTAACAAGGCTGCGTCGGCACAGGTTGCCGGCATCGGAGATCAGTACTTCAGGGTCAAGGGCATGACCTTGATCAGCGGTCGCTATTTCGACGAAAGCGAAGTAAAGGGCTTGGCACAGGTAGTGGTGATCGACGAGAACACCCGCAACCAGCTGTTCGGCAGTGATGATCCGCTCGGCAAGGTGGTCCTGCTGGGCAATGTGCCGGCTCGGGTGATCGGCGTAGCCAAGCGTCAGTCGATGGGCTTTGGTGGCAGCACCAATCTCAGCGTCTGGGTGCCTTACACCACGGTGATGGCGCGCATGCTGGGGCAGACCTACCTGAGCAGCATCACCTTGCGGGTCAAGGACGACACGCCGATGGATGCCGCGCAATCGGCGATCACCAAGCTGCTGACCCTGC
The DNA here is from genome assembly GCF_056759935.1 of Stenotrophomonas sp. STEN035. Taxonomy (NCBI): domain Bacteria; kingdom Pseudomonadati; phylum Pseudomonadota; class Gammaproteobacteria; order Lysobacterales; family Lysobacteraceae; genus Stenotrophomonas; species Stenotrophomonas sp. STEN035. The sequence goes on along the minus strand of NZ_JBRRDY010000014.1, from coordinate 88,949 downwards.
GCCACGGCACCGAGGATTTCTTCCTCAGCAACACTGCCGAGATCCGCGAGACCATCGAGTCCACCACCAAGACCATGACTTTGCTGATCGGTGCGATCGCCGCGATTGCACTGGTCGTCGGCGGCATCGGGGTGATGAACATCATGCTGGTATCGGTGACCGAGCGTACCCGCGAGATCGGCGTGCGCATGGCAGTGGGTGCGCGGCAAAGCGACATCCGCCAGCAATTCCTGATCGAAGCGGTATTGGTCTGCCTGCTCGGCGGCGTGCTCGGCATCGCGCTGGCGCTGTCGATCGGCTGGGCCTTCCAGACCTTTGGTGCCAGCTTCACCCTGCTGTTCTCCACCGGCTCGATCGTTGCCGCCTTCGCCTGCTCGACCCTGATCGGCGTGGCGTTCGGCTTCCTGCCGGCCCGCAATGCCGCCCAGCTCGACCCGGTCGAGGCCTTGGCCCGCGAATGAAGATGACCATGAAAGCACTCCGTCCCCTGCTGCTCTCCACCGCCCTGACCGCCGCCTTGGTCGGCTGCGCCACCACCCCCAGCGCCGACCCTGCCGCCGACCTGCGCGTGCCCAACGTCTATGGACGCGGCGACGCTGCTGCCAATGCGCCGGTGCAGGCCATTGAGCACGAAGTGACCGCACCGGTTGCCGATGTGCACGCCGATGCCTGGTGGCAGGGCTTCTCTGATCCGAACCTGGACCAGCTGATCGAGCGCGTGCTGGCCAGTAATACCGACATGGCCTCGGCCGGTTTGAAGCTGGAACGTGCCCGTGCGCAGGCCGGACTGGCCTCTGCCGACCTGTGGCCACAGGCCAGCGGCTCGGTCAGCGCCAGCGGCAGCCGCAGTACCGACAGCAGCGACAACTGGTCGCGCAACAACAGCGCCAGCGTATCGCTGGGCTGGGAGCTGGACCTGTGGGGAAAGCTGCGTGGCCAGCGCGACATCTCCCGCTGGGAAGCGCAGGCCACCGCGCAGGACCTGCAGAGCACGGCGCTTAGCCTGGTCGGCCAGAGCACCGAGTTGTACTGGCAGTTGGGTTACCTGAATCAGGCGATCGCCACCGGCCAGGCCAATCTTGAGCGCCTGCAGCGCACTGCTTCCTTGGTGCAGACCCAGTTCGACGCCGGCGGTGTTTCGCGATTGGAAGTTCGCCAGGCGCAGCAGAACATCGAGAGCCAGAAGGCCGCGCAATCGCAGCTGGAACAGCAGCGAGTGGAAACCCGCAATGCCTTGACCGTGCTGCTCGATGGCCAGCCCTGGCCGCTGGCGAACGAGCCGCAGAATCTGGATGTCGCGCAGAGCCCGGCACTGGTCGAAGGCATGCCTGCCGAGTTGCTGGCACGCCGGCCGGACCTGCGTGCTGCCGAGCTGCGTCTGCGGCAGTCACTGAAGAGCATCAAGGTGACGGCGACCAGCTATTACCCGAGTCTGAGCCTGAGTGGTTCGGTAGGCAGTTCCACAACTTCGCTGGGTGATGTGCTGACCAACCCGGTAGCAACCTTGGGTGCGGGCCTGAGCCTGCCGTTTTTGAAGTTCCGGCAGATGCAGCTGGATATCAAATCGTCGGATCTGTCGTATCAGATCGCCGCCAATGATTTCCGGCGGACGCTGTATACCGCGCTGTCGGAAGTGGATAACGCCCTGTCGGCGCGCACGCGCCTGGCTGAGCAGGTCGCTGCTGCGCAGGCTTCGTATGACGAGGCGGTTGAGATCGCGCGCTTGTATGAAGTGCGGTATCGCGCTGGCGCTACCGACCTGCGGACGTGGCTGGAAGCGGAGCAGACCCGCCGCAATGCCGAGCTATCGCTGGCGCAGACCAAGCGCAGCCAGCTGGTCAATGATGTGACGCTGTACAAAGCGTTGGGTGGCGGGGCAATGACGAGCCAGTAAACCTGCTTAAGCCCCTCTCCCGCCTGCGGGAGAGGGGTTGGGGTGAGGGGAAGCTTCTAGCGAGAACATGTTGAATAGCGCGCACTTTCGCCTTCGCATTACCCGCCTTCGCGGGGGCAGGCTCTTCGGGCACATTTTCCGGAAGCGGGAGAAGAAACAGCCTCAAGCAAAGTCAAAAGCTCCCCTCATCCGACGCCTCGCGCCACCTTCTCCCGTAAACGGGAGAAGGGACTTAGCCAAACATGGCTTGGTTCCGCAGCATTCCAGGCACCCTACTGCCCCGGCGCGTTCACCCCATGCCGCAGCAAAACCTCCCGCACCTTGTCCAACGGAATAGCCTCCACCGTCTGCCCATTGCCGCTGACCGTGGTCGCCATGAACAAGGCGTTGTAGACCGACTCTTCCACCGCATCCACGCTGGCCTGGAACACCGCGCTCATCTGCTCGTTGGCCAGCTCGGTGGTCTGCAGCTGCGCAGCATCGAACCCGCGCCGCACCGATTCGGCCGTTGAAAACGCCAGCACATAATCGCCACTGCCGTTGGAGGCGGAGCTGCCAGTGCGCCCCAAGCCCATCATTCCGCGCGACGCCAAACGCCGCAGATTGCGATCCGACAACGGCGCGTCGGTTGCCACCACGATGATCACCGAGCCATCGCCGCGATCATCGGCAAGCCCGCGCACATTGCCCTGCGCGGCAACTGCATTCTGGAATGCATAACGGTCCAGCTCGCGTCCAACCGGAGCGCCTTCCACCTGCAATACGCCGCCGAAATTGGCCTGCACCAGCACGCCGACGGTCCAACCACCCAGACTCTCCGGCAGCTTGCGCGACGAGGTACCAATACCGCCCTTCCAGCCAAATGCCACCGTGCCGGTGCCGGCACCTACGCTACCTTCCTGCACCGGTCCGCTCTTCGCGCGTTCCAATGCACGACGCACCGCGTCCGCGGTAACCGGCCGTGCGCGGATGTCATTGAGGCCGCCATCGTTGGTCTCGCCCACCACCACGTTGAGCGAGCGCACCTGCTGCATGTCCGGCTGCGCCAGCATCCACTCGGCCATGGCGTCAGCGGCCTTCCACACACATAGCGTGCAGGTCAGCAGGATCGGGGTTTCCAGTTCGCCCAGTTCGTTGACCTGGGTGCTGCCGACAAATTTGCCGAAGCCATTACCGACATGCAGCGCAGCCGGCACCCGCGAGCGATAGGTGTTGCCGGGATGCGGCAGGATCGCGGTGACGCCAGTGCGCACCGTGTTGCCAGTACTCAGCGTGACCTGGCCAACACGTACGCCGGCTACGTCGGTGATCGCGTTGTTGCTGCCGGGGCTGAAGATGCCGGGTGCGACGCCCAGATCACGTGCGCGTACGCGCGGTGCGTCCTGGGCGGCGGCGCTCAGGACGCAAAGCCCCGCCAGCGCCACAGTCAATCGGAGGAGAAGACGAGGCGGCGTGCGGGGCATGGTGTTCCTTACAGGCGTTGGCGGACGGCCTCGAACAATGCCACACCCGTCGCCACGGATACATTGAGGCTCTCGACGTCGCCCGGCATCGGGATGCGCACCAGCTGGTCGCAGGTTTCGCGGGTCAGGCGGCGCATGCCGTCGGCTTCGCCGCCCATTACCAGCGCCACGTTGCCGCGCAGGTCGAGCTTGTGGATGGTGGTATCTGATTCACCGGCCAGGCCGTAAACCCATACACCCAGCTTCTGCATGTCCTTGATGCAACGGACCAGATTGGTCACCGACACCACCGGAATGCTGTCGGCCGCGCCAGCGCTGACCTTGCGCACGGTCGCGTTGACCGGGGCGCTCTTGTCCTTGGGGATCACCACCGCGGTGACGCCAGCGGCGGCGGCGCTGCGCAGGCAGGCGCCGAGGTTGTGCGGGTCCTGCACCTCGTCCAGCACCAGCACCAGCGCCTTGCCTTCGGCCGCTTCGATCAAGCCTTTCAGCTCGTTCTCGTCCCACAGCTTGGGCGCGGCATAACGTGCGACCACTCCCTGGTGGCGGACCTGGCCGGCCACGCCGCCCAGCGCCTGGGCGTTGACCTTGCGTACGTCGATGCCCTTGCGCAGGGCTTCTTCCTCGATTTCAACGAGGCGGGGGTTCTTGGCGCCAGCCTCGATCAGGACCTCGCGGACGTTTTCCGGGTCTTTTTCAATTGACGAAGCCACGGCGTTGACGCCGACGATCCATTGGTTCTGCTTGCTCATTGCAACCGGCGTGCGGGGTAGAAGACGCGCAATGGTAGTCCATCGGGCCACATGGCATCAGCAACGCCCCCCAGAAAACTGCCGGCACAGGGCCGTGAAACTGAACACACACCGACGCTGGCAACGAAATTAATCTTTCTTAATCAGATCCTTGGCCGCCAATAACACTGCCCCGCCTACGCTGGCCTCACTGGAGTCCAACCGCCGGACACTCCGCCCGCAACTGCCCACTCCGCCTTCAGGAGAACGGATCATGATCGGCAATCGCATCCCAACACTACTGGCCTCGGCACTGCTGATTGGCAGCTTGGCCAGCACCGCCAGCGCCGAAGAGCCCCATCGCATGCAGTCCCAGCACCAAGGCCAGTCGATGCAACGGCGAGCACCGGAAACCTTCCGCGCGCCACGCGCCTACCGTCCGGTTTCGCCACCCCAAGGCTGGGACCGCCGCCCCCCCAACATGGACCACGGCCAGTTCAACCACAACTTCCGTGCCCACCGCACCTACACCATCGGCCCCTACATGGCGCCCCGTGGCTGGGTGAACCGCACCTGGTACTTCGGCGACATCCTGCCTGCACCGTTCTTTGCGCCGGAATATCGCCTGGCCGATTACTGGCTGTTCGATCTGGAAACGCCACCCATCGGCTTTGAGTGGGTACGGTATGGCCACGATGCCTTGCTGATCGATCTGGCCAGCGGTCGTGTCGAACAGACCATGTACGGCATCTTTGGTTGAACAGTCCATTGATGCACGCCTTGCTGTGGTCGGGCATGAACAAAGAAGGCCCGCGCAATGCGCCGGCCGTAGCTCTTTGACGCAGCATCGGATCAAAACTTATTTTTGTGCCCGTTGGGTGGCTTGGCGAGTTGGGGCCGAGGCGGCCGTGCGCCCCTGCGGGCGTGCCCACCCCCGCCGGGGGCCTTTTTTGTCACTATCTCCCCTTCCCGGCCCCCGGTGCTGGGGGCCCTCATCAACACCCCCCCCCCCCCCCCCCCCCCCCCCTTCTCTCTTTGCAGCAGCATCGGATCAATACTTCTGTTTGGTCCGTTTGGCTGGCTTGCCGCGTTCGGGCAGCGGCGCCGGTGCCGGCGGGTCCACCTTGCCGTCCTTGTCCTCGACCAGACGGAAGTCGATCTTGCGCTCTTCCATGCTGGCTTTGAGCACCAAAATGCGGACCCGATCACCAAGCCGGAACTCATTGCCACGGCGGTCGCCGCTCAGCGTCTTGCGGATCGGGTCGAACTGGTAATAGTCGTGCGGCAGCTGGGTCACGTGAACCAGGCCATTGACCTTGGACTCGTACAGTTCGACGAACAGGCCGAAGCTGGTCACACCGCTGATCACGCCGTCGAACTGGCTGCCAACGTGCTTTTCCATCCATGCGGCGCGGAAACGCTCGTCGACCTCGCGCTCAGCCTCGTCGGCACGACGCTCACGTTCGGAGCATTGCAGCGACAAGGCTGCCATTTCGCGCGGGGTATAGGTGTATTTGTCGAGCGGACCGCCGGTCAGCGCGTACTTGATCGCGCGGTGCACCAGCAGATCCGGGTAACGACGGATCGGCGAGGTGAAGTGCGCGTAGGCCTCCAGCGCCAAGCCGAAGTGGCCATTGTTGTCCGGCGAATACACCGCAAGCGACTGGCTGCGCAGCAGCACCGATTCGAGCAACGCCGCATCCGGACGCTCGCGCACCTTCTTCAGCAGCTTGGTGTAATCACCCGGCTGCACCTTGCTCCACGGCGGCAGACTCAGCTTGAACTCCTTGAGGAACTCCAGCAGGTCGGCGAACTTGGATTCCGGTGGCCGCTCATGCACGCGGAACGGTGCCGGCACATGCTTGGACAGCAGATAGCGCGCAGCCTCCACGTTGGCGGCGATCATGCATTCCTCGATCAGCTTGTGGGCGTCGTTGCGCACCATCATGCCGGCCTGGGTGACCTCGCCACGGTTGTCCAGCACGAAGCGCACTTCCGAGGACTCAAACTCGATGGCGCCGCGACGCTCGCGCGCCTTGGACAGGATGCGGTAGAGCTGGTGCAGGTTCTGGATCTGCGGCAGCAACGGGCCGATGAAGGCCTTGGTGTCCGCATCATCCTCACCCACCGCCGCCCACACCTGGGTATAGGTCAGGCGTGCATGTGAGTTCATCACCGCTTCGTAGAACTTCGACTCACTGACCTGGCCATCGCGCCCGATCTGCATATCGCAGACGAAGCACATGCGGTCCTCCTTCGGCCGCAGCGAGCAGATGCCGTTGGACAGCGTCTCCGGCAGCATCGGCACCACGAAACCGGGGAAATACACCGAGGTCGCGCGGCGCTGTGCTTCGTCATCCAGCGGCGTGCCTGGGCGCACGTAGTTGGAGACGTCGGCGATGGCCACCACCAGTCGGAAGCCGTCACGGTTCGGCTCGCAGTACACCGCGTCGTCGAAATCCTTGGCGTCCTCGCCATCGATGGTGACCAGCGGCATGGAACGCAGGTCAACGCGCTTGCCAATCATCGATGCTTCCACCGTCAACGGAACGGCAGTGGCTTCGTCCAGCACTTCCGGCGGGAATTCGTAGGGCAGCTCATGCCCGTGGATGGCGGTTTCCACCACCAGCGACGGGGTCAGCTTGTCGCCGAGCACGGCAATGATCTTGCCGATCGGCGGGCGCCGCGAATCCGGCGCATGGGTCAGTTCGCAGACCACCAGCTGCCCGTCCTTGGCGCCGCCAGTGAGGTCGCCCGGGATCTGGATGTTGCGCTGGATGCGCTTGTCATCCGGCACCACGTAGCTGATGCCAGCCTCGATGCTGAAATGCCCGATCAGACGATTGACGCCACGTTCCAGCACGCGGGCGATGGCGCCTTCACGGCGGCCACGGCGGTCGATGCCGGTGACGTTGGCCAAGGCACGGTCGCCATGCATGACCTTGCGCATCTCATACGGCGACAGGAACAGATCGTCGCCACCCTCGTCCGGGCGCAGGAAGCCGAAGCCTTCCGGGTTGGCGATAACCACACCGGGAATCAGGCTCAACTGGCTGACCGGTGCGAAGCCGCCACGGCGGTTCTGCACCAACTGGCCGTCGCGCACCATCGCGCCGAGGCGCTTGGACAGCGCGTCGGCACGATCCGGTTCAGTCAGGCCCAACGCAGCGGCGATTTCCTCGGCGTTCTGCGGGCCTTCGCAGCGATCCAGCAACTGCAGGATGGCTTCGCGGCTGGCAATCGGCTGCGCGTAGCGCTCGGCTTCGCGCGATGCATACGGATCATCGAAGGCCGCAACCGGCGGACCCGGCTTGCGACGGCCGCGTACGAAACTCTGCGGGGCGGCGTCGTCGGTGAATTTGCGCTTGCCAGGCTTGGCCGCGCCGGAGCGGGCCGGGCCAGCCTTGCCGGACTTGGAGGCGCCTGGCTTGGAGCCGCTGGGCTTGGCAGGTGCGGACAGACTCTCCGGCATCCATGGCGGCAGCTTGGCGGTTTTTGCTTTGGGGGCTTTGCCCGGCGCCTTGCCCGGCTTGCTGCCGGTGGCGGACTTGCGGGCCTTGTCGGCCCCAGTGGTCTTTTTGTTTTTCATCAGCCTCCATGGTACATGCACCTAGGTGTACAGGGCGCACACACGATCACTGCAGATGTTTGTGAAAAAGCGTTGACAAAGATCGTCATCCTCTGCAGAATTCGCGGCCTGAAGTGCCCAGGTGGCGGAATTGGTAGACGCACTAGCTTCAGGTGCTAGCGGGGGCAACTCCGTGGAGGTTCGAGTCCTCTTCTGGGCACCACGTTTCAAGATCAAACCCGCGAAAGCGGGTTTTTTCGTTTCCGGGGTTTGGGAATTGCAGCTTCGCAGCCCACTCTTCACAAAACTGTTGACGCCACCAGAAACGTCCTACATAATCTCGCTCCTGAGTCGCCCGGGTGGCGGAATTGGTAGACGCACTAGCTTCAGGTGCTAGCGGGGGCAACTCCGTGGAGGTTCGAGTCCTCTCCCGGGCACCACGACTCAAACGAAACAACCCGCGAAAGCGGGTTTTTTTGTGCCCGAGATTTTTTATGTAATGCCGAGCCATGCTCGGCAGAGGCTCTATCGGTAACGCCACTGCCGAGCATGGCTCGGCACTACCGTGATCTTCTGCGACGTGAAATTTCTTCACGCAAATCGTTGACAGTTTTCTTCACACTCGGCACAATTCGTCTCCTGAGTCGCCCAGGTGGCGGAATTGGTAGACGCACTAGCTTCAGGTGCTAGCGGGGGCAACTCCGTGGAGGTTCGAGTCCTCTCCTGGGCACCATGACTCAAACGAAACAACCCGCGAAAGCGGGTTTTTTTGTGCCCGCAATTTGTAGTGCCGAGCCATGCTCGGCAGGGGCCTTACAAGCAATCCAACCTGTAGTGCCGAGCCATGCTCGGCAGAAGCCTTACCTACAGCTCCAACCGTAGTGCCAAACCATGCTCGGCAGAAACTCTATCGATAAGGCCTCTGCCGAGCATGGCTCGGCACTACAGAGCTGCTGCTAGTGCCCACCTGCCGATGCAGCACCCGCTCCAGCACCAAACGGCGGCTTGGCCAGCCACACAAGGCCGATGATCAGCAGGAACACCCAGCCCAGCAGCAGGAAGATGTCGTTGAAGCCCATCTGCGAGGCCTGGTGGTTGATCATCTCGTTGAGCACCGCTGCACCATGTTGCAGGTCGCCCTGCCCCATCGCGGTCACCTGCTGATGCATGCCCGGATCGTACAGCGACACATGTTCGGTCAGATCAGCATGATGTTGTTGAGTCCGACGCGCCCACAACCACGTGGTAAGCGACGCCGCGAAGCTGCCCGCCAAGGTGCGCAGGAAGGTCGCCAGGCCAGAGCCGGCGGCGATCTCGCGGCCGTCAAGGTCGGACAACAGGATCTGCAACACCGGCATGAAGAACAGCGCCAATCCAACACCCATCAGCAACTGCACGCCGGCAACGTGCTCGAAGTTGACCTGCAGGTTGAAGCCCGAGCGCATGAAACTGGTCATCGACAATACGAAGAACGCAATCGTCGCCAGGTAGCGCATGTCCACCTTGTGGCCGAACTTGCCCAGCACCGGCGCCACCATGATCGGCAGGATGCCTAATGGTGCAGTCGCCAGACCAGCCCATATCGCGGTATAGCCCATGTCACGCTGCAACCACTGCGGGATCATCAACGCCACCGAGAAGAACGCGGCATAACCAACAATCATCGCCAAGGTGCCTGCGCGGAAGTTGCGATGCCGCAGCAACTTCAGGTCGACTATCGGATCCTTGTCGGTCAGCTCCCAGATCACGAACACCGCCAGCATCACCGCAGCAATACAGGTCAGCACCACGATCTTGGTCGAGTTGAACCAGTCTTCCTCGTTGCCCAGGTCCAGCATCAGCTGCAGGCAGCCGACGCCGATCACCAGGGTGACCAGGCCGACGTAATCCATCTTCGGCCGCTCGGTGGTTTCCACGCGATGGCGCAGCTGACTGCCAACCACCGCGGCAGCGATGACACCGAGCGGCACGTTGATCAGGAAGATCCATTCCCAGCTGTAGTTGTCGGTGATCCAGCCACCGAGAATGGGACCGGCAATCGGCGCGACCACGGTGATCATCGCCAACAAGGCCAGCGCCTGCCCACGTTTCTCCCGCGGATAGATCGACACCAGCAGCGACTGGGTGATCGGGTACATCGGTCCGGCCACGAAGCCCTGCAGCGCGCGCGACACCACCAGCATGCCCATGCTCTGGGCGATGCCGCACAACAAGGAAGCGACCGAGAACGCGATGGTCGCCCATATGAAGAGCTTCACCTCACCGAAACGGCGGCTCAACCAACCCGTCAGCGGCAAGGCAATCGCGGTGCTGACCGCGAACGAGGTGATGACCCAGGTCGCCTGCTGCGAACTGGCACCAAGGTTGCCGGCGATCGTCGGCAACGAGACGTTGGCGATGGTGGTATCCAGCACCTGCATGAACGAGGCCAGCGCCAGGCCAGCCGTGCACAACGCAACATTGGCTGGCCCTGCACCGACCGTCGTGGCCGGCGCCGTGGGAGCTTGAGCGGACATGGTGACCTCAGCTGGCGCGCGCGGACGGCGGCAGGTTGTCCTGGATGATGCTGTGGATCATGGCGTCGGCATCATGCAGCTGCTTGGTATACACCTCAGTGCCGTACACCGTGCCCTTGGCCACGTCAGCCGGCAGCACCGTGCCCTTCTGATCGTGCAGGTTGACCTCGGCCTTCATCGACAGGCCGAGACGCAACGGATGCTCGGCAAGCTGCTTGGCGTCGATGGTGATACGCACTGGCACCCGCTGCACGATCTTGATCCAGTTGCCGCTGGCATTCTGCGCCGGCAGCAACGAGAACGCAGAACCGGTGCCCAGGCCGAGATTGCTGATGTGGCCCTTGTAGGTCACGTCGCCACCGTACAGGTCCGAGCGCAGCTCCACTTCCTGGCCCAGGCGCATATGCCGCAGCTGGGTTTCCTTGAAGTTGGCATCCACCCACATCTGCTCGGCCGGCACCACCGCCATCAAGGCAGCACCCGGCTGCACACGCTGGCCAACCTGCACCGAGCGACGCGCGACATAGCCACTCACCGGCGCAACGATGCCGGCACGCGCTTTGTTGAGGTAGGCCTGGCGCAGCTGTGCGGCCGCAGCCTGCACGTCCGGTTGAGTAGCGATGATGGTGTCATCGACCAGCGCGCGGCTGCGCTCGACGGTCTCACGCGAACCGGCAACGGCGGCTTCGGCAGCGGCCAGCTCGTCACGGGCGTGGGCCAGCTCTTCGTTCGAAATCGCACCGGTAGCCGCAAGGTCACGACGACGGGCGAAGTCTTCGCGGGCCCGCTTTACCGTCACCTGCCTGGCGTTCAATTCCGCCTGCGCACCTTCCACGCTGCGGTACAGGCCGCGAACCTGGCGCACGGTGCTGGCGAGGTTGGCCTGCGCTTGTTGCATGGCCACTTCAGTGTCGGCCGGATCCAGCTGCACCAGCAACTGGCCCTGCTCCACCTTCATGCCGTCATCGGCGGCGATGGACACCACGGTACCGGTGATCTGCGGGGTGATCTGCACTTGGTTACCGCCGACATAAGCATCGTCGGTCTCCTCGGCCCAGCGGCCCAGGAAGTAGTACCACGCGGCAAAGGCTGCCAGCAGGATCAGGATGACGAACAGCAGGCCGCGCAGCAGCTTGCCGCGACGGCTGGGAGCGGCGGCTGCCGCTTCGGGGGAGGAGGTCTGGCTCATTGGGGGGGACTCTCAGGAATGCGTGGTGTCGTTGCCGTTGGCAACGGCCGGCGCCGCGTCGGCGCTGGGTTGGAAGCCGCCGCCCAAGGCGGTGCTCAGGCGTACCGAAGACAACAGCTGCTGGGATTGCAGGTTGCTCAGCCCTTGTTCGGCCTGCAGCAGGCGGTCCTGGGTGCTGAGTACATCGAGGTAGTTGCCGATACCGGCGCGGTAACGCTGCTGCGCCAGCTCGTAGGCGGTCTGTGCGATGCCACGCAGCTGCCGCTGCGCCTGTACCTGTTCGGCCAGCGAGCGGCTGGCATTGACCTGGTCGGCAACGTCGCGCAGGGCGTCCACCAGGATGTGGTTGTAGTTGGCCACGGCAAGGTCATAGTCGGCATCGCTGCTGGCCAGGCCGGCGCGCAGGCGCCCGCCATCGAAGATCGGCAGGCTCAGCGCCGGCGCCAGCAGACCGAAGGTGGAGCCGCTTTCCAGCAGGCTGCCCAGGTCCTTGGACACCACCCCGCCCAAAGCGGTCAGGTTGAGGTTGGGATAAAAGCGGGTCTTGGCGACCTTGACCTGCTTGTCCGCCGCTTCCACACGCCAGCGCGCGGCAACGATATCCGGACGCCGGCCCAGCAGTTCGCTGGGAACCACACCTGGCAGCTGCAGGGCCAGCGGATTCAATTCATTCGGCACCTTGATGTCCAGACCGCGATCCGGCCCCTTGCCCAGCAGCGCGGCCAGTGCATTGCGCGAAACATCGATCTGCTGCTGCGCCGCCAGCTGCTGCTGTTGTGCGGCAGGCAGCCGCGCCTGTGCCTGCTGCACCTGCAGCTCACTGTCGATACCGGCAGCGCGACGCTGGCGGGTCAGCTGCAGGGTCTTCTCGGCGCGCGCCAGTTCGTCATTGGCAACACGCTGCAGCTGGCCGGCATGGGCCAGCTGCACGTAGCCCTGGACAATGACGGCTGCCAGATCCAGACGGGCAGCCTGCGCATCCACGGCAGCGGCGTGGCCACTGTCGACAGCGGCTTCCCAAGCGGCTCGCTTGCCGCCCCACAAGTCGACGCCATAGCTGAAATTGGCGACGGCCTGCACGCTGCCCATGTAATGGCCGCCGATCTCGTCACCGGCCATGGATTCGGGCAGGCGCATGCCGGTATAGCCCGGCGACAGCGACAGGTTGGGCTTGCGCTCGGCATTGCTGCTGGCGGCGTGTGCCTGCGCCTGGCGCAGGCGCGCATCGGCCGCCTCCAGCGAAGGAGAGCCGCGCAGGGCTTCGTCGATCAACGCATCCAACTGCGGGTCGGCGAGTGCACGCCACCAGTCGGCGGCAGGAAAGCCTGCCGCACTGAGCGGTGTACCGGCCAGGCTGCGGCTGCTGTGCAGGCTGTCGGCGTCCAGCAGTCGCCCCTGCGGTTGCAGGCCACGGCTGCTGGCGCAGGCGCCGAGCGCCAACACCAAAGCGCCCAGCAACAGCGGGCGCGCGTAGTTCAAAGGAGAAGTTTTCATGGGGGAGAAAGGGCGTCCCGTACCCGGGCTAACAGGGAAAACAATTGGTCACGTTCGGCATCACTCAGGTCACCCAGGGCCAGATCAATGATCCGGTCGCCACGTACCTTGAGCTGCTGCCACAGCGCGCGGCCTTCGTCGGTCACTACGATCTGCAAGGCTCTTCTGTCCTGCGCATGCGGCTCACGGCGCACTGCACCCAGCGCCTCCAGTCGATCCAGCAGGCGAGTCACCGCGCTGGGCACCTGGTTGATGGCCTGGCCGAGCTCGGCCGCGGTACATGGCGCCATCTGCGAGAGCACCTTGAGTCCCACGTAATGGGTGAAACCAATGCCCAGGCCTTCCTCGGCCATGGTCGCGTCGAGCTGGCGTACCAGCCCGTCGCCTACCTGGCGCAACAGCAGACCAAAGCTGGGGGGTACAGAAGAGGATTCAGTCATGGGGCGGCATTTTATTTCCATATGGAAATATATTCCATGGAATATTTCCATCAAGAAATGAATTCACTGTTACACATATGCAGGGAATCGATGACACCACCTTCACCCGGACCATCACCGCGCTTGGCATCGCCGCCGCCATCCGGATAATCGACGGATCAGGAAGCCGGCGGTCCCCGCCTTGGCCCCGCACAACAGGTAGCACCCACCCGCAATGACTGATTCTGCACGCCCCGCTTACCATGGCTTCGAACAGCAGCCACTGCGCGAATACGCTGAACGCGCCTATCTCGACTACTCCATGTACGTGGTGCTGGACCGCGCCCTGCCGTTCATCGGCGATGGGCTCAAGCCGGTGCAGCGCCGCATCATCTATTCGATGAGCGAACTGGGCCTGGGCGCTGCCGCCAAGCCCAAGAAGTCCGCCCGCACCGTCGGTGACGTCATCGGTAAGTACCACCCGCACGGTGACAGCGCCTGCTACGAGGCACTGGTGCTGATGGCTCAGCCGTTCTCGTTTCGCTATCCGCTGATCGAGGGCCAGGGCAACTTCGGCTCCAGCGACGACCCCAAGTCGTTCGCGGCCATGCGTTACACCGAATCCAAGATGACCCCGATTGCCGAGATGTTGCTGGGCGAGCTGGGCCATGGCACCACCGACTGGACCCCGAACTTCGACGGCACCCTGGAAGAGCCGACCTGGCTGCCGGCACGCCTGCCGCACCTGTTGCTCAACGGCACCACCGGCATCGCCGTGGGCATGGCCACCGATGTGCCGCCGCACAATCTCAATGAGATCGTCAGCGCGCTGGTACGCCTGATCGACGAGCCGGACACCACCATCGCCGAACTGTGCGAGCACGTGAAGGGCCCGGATTACCCGACCACCGCCGAGATCATCACCTCGCCGTCGGATCTGCGGAACATCTACGAAACCGGCAACGGCAGCGTGCGCGCACGCGCCACCTTCAAGAAAGAAGGCGCCAACATCGTCATCGATGCGCTGCCGCACCAGGTCTCGCCGTCCAAGGTGATCGAGCAGATTGCCGCGCAGATGCGCGCCAAGAAGCTGCCATGGCTGGAAGACATCCGCGACGAATCCGATCACGCCAACCCGGTGCGCGTGGTGTTGATGCCGCGCTCCAACCGCGTCGACGCCGAGCAGCTGATGGGCCACCTGTTCGCCATCACCGACCTTGAGCGCAGCTACCGCGTCAACCTCAACGTCATCGGTCTGGACGGTCGTCCGCAGGTCAAGAACCTGAAGATGCTGCTCAGTGAATGGCTGCGCTTCCGCCAGGATACGGTCACCCGCCGCCTCAACCATCGCCTGCAGAAGGTCGAGCGTCGCCTGCACCTGTTGGAAGGCCTGCTGATTGCCTTCCTCAACCTGGACGAAGTGATCCGCATCATCCGCACCGAAGACGATGCCAAGGCTGCGTTGATCGCGCGCTTCGCGCTGAGCGAAGACCAGGCCGAGTACATCCTGGAAACCAAGCTGAAGCAGCTTGCACGCCTGGAAGAGATGAAGATCCGTGGCGAGCAGGATGAGCTGGCCAAGGAACGCGACAAGATCCTGGCCATCCTGCAGAGCAGCGCCAAGCTGAAGAAGCTGGTCAAGGACGAACTGCTGGCTGACGCCAAGAAGTTCGGCGACGAGCGCCGCTCGCCGCTGGTGCAGCGCGGTGCCGCCCAGGCCATCGACGAAACCGAGCTGGTGCCCAGCGAGCCGATGACCGTGGTGCTATCGGAGAAGGGCTGGGTCCGTGCAGCCAAGGGTCACGACGTCGACGGTTCGACCCTGAACTACCGCGACGGCGACAGCCTGCTGGCGGTGGCACGTACGCGCAGCACCCAACAGGTTGCCTTCCTCGATACCGAGGGCCGTGCCTATTCCACGCCGGTGCATACCCTGCCCTCGGCACGTGGCAATGGCGAGCCACTGACCGGCCGTTTCTCGCCGGCCTCGGGCAGCAGCTTCGTTACCGTGGCCAGCGGCGACAACAACACCCGCTTCGTGTTGGCGTCCACGCACGGCTATGGCTTCGTTACCCGCTTCGAGAACCTCACCGGCCGCAACAAGGCCGGCAAGGCGATGCTCAACCTGTCCACCGGTTCGGCGGTACTGACCCCGTCGTTGGTCGCCAACCCGGAAACCGACCGCATCGTCGCGGTCACCAGCGCCGGCAACATGCTCGCCATCCCGGCCAGCGAGTTGCCCGAATTGGACAAGGGCAAGGGCAACAAGATCATCGAGATCCCCAAGGCCAAGCTCTCCACCGAGCGCGTGGTGGCGGTGGTGGCGGTAGGCCCGAGCAACACGCTGCAGGTTCGTAGCGGCCAGCGCACCATGAACCTGTCTTTCAAGGACCTGGAGACGTATCTGGGAACACGGGCGACACGCGGGCATCTGCTGCCGCGTGGGTGGCAGAAGGTTGAAGGGCTGGAAGTTCAGTAAGCAGAGAAGGCCGGGCATTGCCCGGCTTTTTTTGTAGGAGCGGCGTAAGCCGCGAAGCCACAGTTCCAACCGACATCAACAACCAAGAATCACCATTGATCCATTGCTCTCAGCTTCGCGGCTCACGCCGCTCCTACAAGCAATCAGCAACCCGCTCTCGGAGAACCCCATGCAACCCGACTTCTGGCTGCAACGTTGGCAGAACGGTCAAATCGGCTTCCACCGTAACGAGGTGATGCCGCTGCTGCAAAAGCACTGGCCCGAGCTGCAACTCTCCGCAGGCAGCCGCGTGCTGGTACCGCTGTGCGGCAAGACCCTGGACATGCACTGGCTGGCCGCGCAAGGCCATCGTGTGCTTGGCGTTGAATTGTCGCCGATGGCCATCGAGCAGTTCTTCGCTGAAGCCGACATCACCCCGCAGCGCCACAGCAGCCAGCACGGCGAGCATTACAGCGCCGGGCCGATTGAGATCATCTGTGGCGACGCTTTCGCGCTGGATGCAGAATTGCTGGCAGACAGTGCCGGCGTCTACGACCGCGCCGCCCTGATCGCCCTGCCGCCGCACCTGCGCCAGCACTACCGCGACACCTTGTACGGGCAGTTGCCGGTAGGTTGCCAAGGTGTACTGATCACCCTGGAATACCCGCAGGACGAGAAGCAGGGCCCACCGTTCTCAGTGGAGGAAGCCGAAGTACAGCGCTTGTTCGCCAGCCCGTGGCAGGCCGGCCTGCTGGAACGCCGCGACATCCTCGACCAGCAGCCGGACTTTCGCGCCGACGGCGTGAGCGCGCTATCCACCGCCGTATACAGGCTGCAACGCCTGTAGTGGCGACCCATGGTCGGCAGGGGCGTTACCAATTAATTCAAATGCCGACCATGGGTCGGCACTACAGATCAATGCGCCGCGGTGCCCTTGGCGTCCATCTTGCTCAGCTGGTACAGCTCCAGACCAATACGCTTGATCAGGCCCAACTGCTTCTCCAGCCACCAGGCATGGTCTTCCTCGGTGTCACGCAACTGCAGCAGCAGGATGTCGCGGCTGACGTAATCGCCCTGCGCTTCGCACAGTTTCACACCGGCGGCCAGATTGGCGCGCACCTGGTATTCCACCTGCAGATCCTTCTCCAGCATCTCCATCACGGTCACGCCCGGCTCGAAGGCGTGCGGACGCATGTCCGGGTTGCCGCCAAGGAACAGGATGCGACGCAGCAGTGCATCGGCGTGTTCGGTCTCTTCTTCCATCTCATGGCCGATACGCTCGTACAGCGCCAGCAGGCCCTGATCCTCATAACGACGGGAATGGATGAAGTACTGGTCGCGCGCGGCCAGTTCGCCGCGCAGCAGTTCCTTCAGGCACTCAATGACTTCGGGTTTGCCCTGCATGGGGGTGCTCCTGATGATTCGATGGTGCATAGGGTGCCCCATCTGAAAACCCAATGATCTAATCAGAATCACTTTCAGTTGCGATTCCCTCTCTTTCAGCTTCACAAGCTGTCTACAATCGCGACAGAACCGCTACCGGGGGTAGGCCTGTGCTGCGTTGGCTGCTGCGTTCGCTTTGGGTTGTATTGGGGCTGTTGCTGGTAGCGCTGCTGATCATCTGGGGGCTGCTGCGCGGCAGCTTGCCGCAGCTGGACGGGGAACTGGCCCTGCCAGGGCTGTCGGCCCCGGTCAGCATCCAGCGTGATGCCTTGGGAGTAGTCACCATCGAGGCCGCCAACGAGACCGATATGGCCCGCGCCCTGGGCTATGTGCACGCCCAGGAGCGCTTCTTCGAGATGGACCTGATGCGGCGCTCGGCCGCGGGGGAACTGTCCGAGCTGTTCGGCGCCAAGGCCTTGCCGCTGGACAAGCGCATGCGTGTGCACCGCTTGCGCGCCCACACCCAGCAGAACCTGGGCGCGGCCTTGGGCGACAAGCGCGGCGTCATCGAAGCCTATCGCGACGGCGTCAATGCCGGTCTGGCCGCGCTGCCGGTGCGGCCCTGGCCTTATCTGCTGCTACGCCAGCAACCGCGGCCATGGGAGCTGGAGGACTCGGTGCTGACCGGGCTGGCGATGTATGCCGACCTGCAGGACCCGACCAACTCCCGCGAACTGGCGATGGCGCGCATCCGCAGCGTCGTACCGCCTGCCCTGTACGCACTGCTTGCACACGACAGCAGCAGTTGGGATGCCCCCTTGTTCGGCCCGCCCCGTGGCGATGCCGACCTGCCGAACGCCGCAACCTTGGACCTGCGCGTTGCCGGCACCGCGCCACCTGCGCCGGTCGCCGTAGAGTCTGAGGTCTTAGGAAGCAATAACTTCGCGGTAGCAGGCGCCTTGACCGCCGACGGCCGCGCCATCATCGCCGACGATATGCACCTGGGCCTGCGCGCGCCGAATATCTGGTTCCGAGCACGCCTGCGTTATGCCGACCCGACTGCGCCGGAGGGCAAGGTCGATGTTGCAGGATTTACCCTGCCCGGCCTGCCTGCGGTCATCGTCGGCAGCAATACGCGGGTGGCGTGGGCCTTCACCAACAGCTATATCGACACCGCCGACTACACCACCCTGCCCGCCAATGCGCCGCTGCGCACCTTCAACGAGGCAATCGCCGTCGCCGGCGCCAGCCCGGAAATGCTGCTGGTGCGCGAAAGCAATTGGGGCCCGATCCTGCACGAGGAGCCCGACGGGCAGCTGCTCGCTCTGCGCTGGGTGGGCCAGCAAGCTGGCGCGGTCCGTCTGGATTTCGCTGACATGGCCAAGGCCGCCGATCTGGATTCTGCCTTTGCAGTGGCCGATCGCTCAGGCGTCCCTGCACAGAACCTGCTGGTTGCCGACCGCAGCGGCCGCATCGCCTGGCGCCTGATCGGAGCCAGACCTGCGCGCGACCCGGCCTGCCATGCCGATGCAGCGACGCAGGCCAGCTGCCCGCCTTGGCCTATCCGCACCGACCAAGCACCGTCGCTGATTGACCCGCCCGATCACCGTCTGTGGACGGCCAATGGCCGCGTACTCGATGGCGCCGCCCTGGCCGAAGCCGGCGATGGCGGTTATGACTTCGGCGCACGTGCCAAGCAGATCCGCGACGGTCTGTTTGCCCACGAAAGCTTCAAGGAAAGCGACCTGCTGGCGATCCAATTGGACGACCGTGCCCTACTGATGGAACGCTGGTGGAAGCTGCTGCGGCAGACCATCGAACACAGCGACGATCCTGCGCTGAAGCGACTGGAAGCCGCCAGCCGCCAATGGCAGGGCCGCGCTTCCCCCGACTCGGTCAGTTACCGGATGGCACGCGGGTTCCGCGGCATCCTCATGGACAACATGGAAGGCGCGCTGCTGGCCCCGGCCAAAGAACAACTTGGCGAGCGCTACATGGCGCCCAAACTTGCGCAGTTCGAAGGCGTGCTCTGGCCTTTGCTCAAGGAACGTCCGCCGCATCTGCTGCCACCGCCTTATGAAAGCTGGGATGCCTTGCTCGCCGACAGCGCCCGCCAACTTGAGAAGGATCTGGCCACACAGGGCCCGGATCTGGCGCAACGTAGCTGGGGCGAGCGCAACACCGCCGCGATCTGCCACCCGGTCTCGGCAGCGCTACCTGCTGTGTTCAAGCGCTGGCTGTGCATGCCGGCCCAGCCCTTGGCCGGTGATGCCGACATGCCACGCGTGGTCGGGCCCAAGTTCGGCGCCTCCGAACGCATGGTGGTGTCACCCGGTCACGAAGCCGACGGCATCGTGCATATGCCTGGCGGCCAGAGCGGCCATCCGCTGTCGCCGTTCTGGGGCGCAGGCCACGACGACTGGGTCGAAGGCCGGCCAACCCCATTCCTGCCAGGCCAGCCCGCACACAGTATGAGCTTGAGCCCAAGATAAGAAACAGCGCCGCTTACCCCGGCTGACATCTGGGTGTGGAAGCGGTCAGCCGCGAGGCTGGATTTCCCGGAACCATCGATGCATATGCAATCTGATGGTGTCCCTGCTTCGCGGCTTACACCGCTCCCACAAACAGCTGGCTGGCTCGCCGTCACCAATGCACTACGCGCTTACTTCAGCCGCACCGTCCACTCCACTTCGAGCTTGGCCTCGGCGTCGAACAGGCGGCTGATCTGCACCCAGCTCGCGGCTGGATACTTGCCGTCGGCGAAGAAGGTCTTGCGATCGGGAATCGCCTTGATCAAGCCCTCCATATCGGTGGTGAACACGGTTTCCTTCACCACCTGGCTGCTGTCAGCATCAAACTGCTGCAGGATCTTCGTCAGCTTGCCGTAGCAGTCCCGCACCGCGGCCTGCATGTCCGCGCCTCTGCAGGGCACACCGGAAACATGCAAAGTGTCGCCGTCGCGCACCACCCCGGTATAGCCGATATCTGCTTCCCAGGCACCCAATTGATGGCGCTCCAAAGGAACGTCACTGGCATGGGCGAACGAACTGCAAAGCAGGCCAAACATCAACAACGAACAAGCACGCATCGAAAATCCTTTTGACTGAGTACCGAGGAAGTAGCTGCAATTTCGTAGTCACATGCAGCGGTTTTTGCGGTGTGAAAAGCGGCCCATCTCCCCACCCCTCTCCCGCAAGGGGGAGAGGGGCTTTGAAGGCCAATGCAGGCCGATCTTCTGGTGAGCTGTCAGCCTGCCAATGCCTGCTCATGCACACCAGCTACGGCGCGGCCGGACGGATCGGCCATGCTGGCGAAGCTGGCATCCCAGGCGATCGCCGCTGGTGACGAACAGGCAATCGACTTGCCGCCCGGCACCGTTTCCGACGCCGCATGGCTGGGGAAGAACTGCTCGAACACGTGGCGGTAGTAGTACGCCTCCTTGGTCTGCGGCGGGTTGTGCGGGAAGCGCTTGTCGGCAGCGGCCAGCACGCGGTCGCTGACCTGTGCTTCGGCATGCGCCTTCAAACCGTCGATCCAGCCATAGCCGACGCCGTCGCTGAACTGCTCCTTCTGCCGCCACAGGATTTCCTTGGGCAGGTAACCTTCGAAGGCTTCACGCAACACCGCCTTCTCGATGCGATCGCTGGCCTTGTCGACCATCTTGTGGCTTGCGTCCATTTTCATCGCCACGTCGAGGAACTCGCGATCCAGGAACGGCACGCGCGGCTCCACGCCCCAGGCCATCATCGACTTGTTCGCGCGCAGGCAGTCGTAGTTGTTCAGCGCATCGAGCTTGCGCACCAGCTCCTCGTGGAACTCACGCGCGTTCGGCGCCTTGTGGAAGTACAGGTAGCCACCAAAGATCTCGTCGCTGCCTTCGCCGGACAGCACCATCTTCACGCCCATCGCCTTGATCCGGCGCGCCAGCAGGAACATCGGCGTCGAAGCCCGGATAGTGGTGACGTCATAGGTCTCGACGTGGCGGATCACTTCCGGCACCGCGTCCAGGCCTTCCTCGAAGGTGTACTCGAAACCGTGATGCACGGTGCCCAGCGCAGCGGCGGCAACCTCGGCGGCGGCCAGATCCGGCGAGCCCTTCAGACCAATCGCGAAGCTGTGCAGCCGCGGCCACCAGGCTTCACTCTGGCCACCATCTTCGATGCGGTTACGCGCATAGCGTGCAGCAACCGCGGCGACCAGCGACGAATCCAGACCGCCGGAAAGCAATACGCCGTACGGCACATCGGTCATCAGCTGGCGGTGCACGGCACGCTCGAACGCCTCGCGCAGCTCAACCAGCGATACATCCACACCTTCGACCGCGGAGTAGTCGCGCCATGGACGCTCGTAGTACTTGCTCAACGTGTCTGTGCTGCTGTCGTACCAATGACCCGGCGGGAACTGCGCCACGTCGGCACAGGTATCGGACAGCGACTTCATTTCCGAGGCCACGCACAACCGGCCCTGCTTGTCGTGGCCCCAGTACAGCGGCACCACGCCGATCGGGTCACGGGCGATGATCACGCGCTGTTTGGCACGATCCCACAGCGCGAAGGCGAAAATGCCGTTGAGCCTGTTCAAGTAGGACGCCGGTGCGTCCTCGCGGTATAGCGCGTTGATCACTTCGCAGTCCGAGCCGGTCTGGAAGGCGTAGGGCTGGGTCAGTTCCTTCTTCAGCTCCTGGTGGTTGTAGATCTCACCGTTCACTGCCAGCGCCAGCTGGCCGTCGTCGGACAGCAACGGCTGCGAGCCACCAGCAGGGTCGACGATAGCCAGCCGCTCGTGCACCAGGATGGCGCCGTCGTCCACGTAGACGCCGCTCCAGTCCGGGCCGCGATGCCGCTGGCGCTGGGATTGTTCAAGCGCCTGCCGACGCAGCGCCTGCAGGTCGTCACCGGATTGCAGGCCAAAAATGCCGAAGATGGAACACATGGGAAAGCTCCTGGGTTGTGTGGGGACAAACAGTGGAAGCAACGGCTTGAAGACCTGCAGCCGCTCGGTGTTCCCGCCCGGCCACAAAAAAACCCGCATCGGCCGATGCGGGTTTTCTGGTGTCCTGAGCGTGTTGCCTGTTCTAGCTCTGGTCGCAGTCCCGCAGTGGCCGCGCACGATTATTCGCGCGCAGATTATTGCGGTTGTTATTGTTGACGGCGGTGGCCAGGAACGAGGACATGGCGCTGACCGTATCCCGCTTTCGGCGCCCGCGCAACTGTTGCTTTGGCAACCGATTCAGCGGCCGGGCCGGCGCACTCCGCGATAATCGCCCGCCCCGTTGCCCGGACCTGCTGGATGCCCCGTCCCACACCCCGCGTGCTGCTGTACGCCCTCCCCCTGTTCATCCTGCTCGGCTGCACGACCACGCCCAACACCCGCCCACCCAGCGACACCGAGCGCGACGCGCTGTCAGCAGCCGCCGATGGTCAATTCGATTCGGCCCTGCGGGTCGCCAAGATGTACCAGGCCTGGAACGACCCACGTGCACTGGATTGGTACGCGCGCGCAGCAGCGACAACGCCGCGCACCCACCGCAGCACCGGCGCCGAGGAGCAATTGGGCAGGATCCTTGAGCGCGGCCGCCTGGACAGCAGTGACGAACCGCAAAAGCCCGAGGACGTTCGCTTCAAGCCATCGCCACGCAAGGCGTTGCGCTGGTACCTCAGCGCCGCCTACCACGGCTCGCCATATGCCATGCACGACCTGGCACGCTGGTACGAACGCCACGGCGACATGACAGGCGCCCTGCGCTGGCGGCTGCGTTCAGCGGTGTACATGCGTGAGCTGTACAAGCTGGACGCATTGCGCAAGGCAACCCTCGCCTCAACCGAAGCTGCACGCCTTGCCGCCGACCAGCCATCCACCAATGCCGCCATCGCCCGCATCCAACGACAGGCCGCACGTGGCGATGCAGAGGCCCAGGTCGATCTCGGCACCTTGCATGAAGCCGGCATCGGCATGCCCGAGGACATGAACGAGGCGCTGCGCTGGTACCAGCGCGCGGGTGAGCAGGGCAATGTCTATGGCCAGTACTTCAGCGGCTTGGCGCTCGGACGCGGCAGCAAAGGCCTGCGGAAAGATGAAACCGCAGCGGCAGCATGGTTCGCACGCGCCGAGGCTCAGGAGTTCTATCTGGCCGATGAGTCGTACTGGCGCCGGGCCATCGCGCCGCCGTTCTTCATCTTTGAATAGACCGGCCAAGTCTGTACACACAACACTCGGCGCGACAAGACTGCATCAGCACTTCGATGTCGCGCAGAATAAAGCGCTGGCACCTGCAGAGTTGGACATGACGAACACCCCGGTCTTCCGCGAAGAAACCATCGACCGCGCACGCATGCAGCAGATCATCCGTGCGCATCCGCGTGCAGCGGTGTTCGAATCCTGCACGCTGGACGAGGGTGATTTCTCGCGCCTGGACATGGATGGCTACCAGTTCAAGCAGTGCTCGCTGACCAAAACAAACTGGCTGGCTGCATCACTGGAAGAAAGCCAGTGGCAGAAATGCCGCGGCAGCCACTGCGACTTCAGTTGCGCACAGCTCAGCGATTCGCGCTTCGACCATTGCGACCTCAACAACAGCTTCTGGCGACGCGCCACGCTCTCGTCGGTACAGTTCAAGGACTGCAAGCTGACCGGTGCCCACCTGCAGGAAGTCAGCGGCTGGGCGCTGGAGTTCCGCGACTGCCTGCTGGTCAGCGCCGACCTGCGTGGAATGTCATTCCGCAAGGCAGAACTGGAAGGCATGGATTTCTCCGATGCCGACCTGTCAGGCTGCGACTTCCGCGACGCGGTGTTCAGCGGCGGCAGCCTCCGCAACGCGCAGACCCGCCTGACCCGCTTCGAAGGCGCCGACCTGCGCAATACCGATATCAGCGGGCTCAACGTGATGGATGCAAAGCACTTCAAGAAAGCAGTGATTTCCCAGCGTCAGGCTGCGGCAGCGCTGGCGGCTTTTGGATTGATCGTTGATTGACTGCAGAGCCGTTGGCCCGGCAGCTTTGCTGGCCTTACAGCGGGATGCTGTATGCGTGAAAGTCGCCGTCAAGCACCCAGCCCTCGGAAACATACAGCGCCTGTGCGGATTCATTGCTGACAGCCGTGGACAGCGAAAGCCGTATTGCACCAACCGCACGCCCATAGTTCGCCGCTGCCCCCAACAGCTGGGCAGCAACTCCGGCGCGCCGCGCCTCAGGAGCTACAAACAGATCGTTGAGGATGAAGGTGCGGGCAGCAGAGACGGACGAGAAGCTGGGATAAAGCTGTGTGAAGCCAACTGCCGTACCACTGTCCTGGAGCGCAATAAAGATGATCGATTGGTTGTGCTGGAAGCGCTCCAGCAGGAAAGCGCGTGCTAGCGCCAGGTCGCTGGGCTTGCCATAAAACACCCGATAGGCGTCAAACAGCGGGGCCAGCGTCTCGATATCCGCAACGCTGGCTTGCCGTGTCTGAAAACTCTGTGTCTGAATCATGTCGTCCTTGGACCAGGGTCTGAGTTAAGTAGATGTAGCAGAGCAAAGGCACGCTTGAGCAAGCAATACAGGCCTCTTCAGTTCGCATTGATCCTCTGAACCATGAGCGGATTTTTTCCAGCCAACTCTTGAGCGAGGTCCCACACCGGCACTATAGCCAAAGGCAATGAACTCACGGAAGGTCTGCTCCCGACTGACGCACTCGATGCTGCACCAGTATCCGCTTCGGCCTGCAAGTGAGCCTTGCGACACGGGCTGACAAACGCCGGCTTGATAGTACAGACCGCCGCTATCAACTACGCACCACTTTGGAGGCAGGCAACATCCACCCGGTTACGCCCCTCACGCTTGCCCCGATAAAGCGCCTGATCAGCACAACGCACCAACGCCATCGGATCTTCGCCAACAACCGGGATGCAGACAGCTACACCAACGCTGATCGTCACCCGCTGGCCAGCAGCACCGCTAACCTGCTCCACCGCACTACGGAGCCGCTCGCCACGTGCAAGCGCCGCCTGCTGGTCGCAGCCTGGCAGGATCAGCACGAACTCCTCGCCGCCATAACGTGCGACCAGCTCATCTGCACCGGACACCTGCGCGGCCAGGGTCTGCGCCACGCGCCGCAACTGCAGGTCGCCGATATGATGGCCGTGGGTGTCGTTGAACTGTTTGAAGTGATCCACGTCGATCATCATCACCGCCAACGGCTCTTGCCGCTCCGCGCAGCGCTGCCAAGCGCGCGGCAAGGCCTTTTCCATCGCGTGGCGGTTGGCGATACCGGTGAGTCCATCGGTCACAGCCAAAGCTGAAAGCCGGGAGTTGGCACTCTGCAGCTCGGCCGTTCGCTCGCTGATCTTCTGCTCCAGCAGCCGGTTCTGTGCGTTGATCGCGCGAGTGCGCAGACGCACCACCATCACGATGAGCAGCAAACCGGCCACAGCAAAGGCAACCCGAACCCACGGGCGCTGGTACCAGAACGGTGCAACCTGCAGCCGGTAGCTCATGGCCTCGGTGGGTGCGCCACCCAGCACTCGTGCCTGCAGCTGGAAGCTATACGCACCTGCGGGCAAGCGCTGGTAAGTAAGCTCGCGCCCCGCCGTCCAAGGTGACCATTCGTCGTGATAACCAGGCATGCGATAGCGAAACTCGACCTCCGGCTCCATGCTCTGCACGCCGAAGCGCAAGGCCAAGCCCGCGCCGGCGGGCAGGCGCGGCACTGTTTTCGGCACCAGCGGTAGCAGTACCGGTGGGTGATTCGGGCCTTGCAGTTCGACCCGGTCAAGCCGCGCCTGCGGCGCCGGCGCGGTAGATTCAAGCGCCGCTGGATCCAGCTGCAATATGCTGTCGCGGGTGACCACGCGCAGTTGCCCATCGCCGTGCAGGGCGACCGTCATGAAGCCGGGGACGCGGCTATCGCTGACCTGCTGTAGTTGAAACGTCCTGGCACCCGGCTTGCGCCACCACAACTGCCGCGCTGTCCAGGCGAAGCTCCCCTTGGCGTTGTCCTCGCCCTCCAGTTCCATGGGTGCCTGCAGTCCCGTGAGCATGGGCAACTGGGCAACAACAAACTGCTCGCCCTGCAGCCGGTGCACCTGTCGGTCGGAGACTGCGTACAGCACACCGTCGCTGCGGAACAAACGGGTGCCTTGCCCAGCAGTAACCGACAGGCCCTGCGCCACGCCGAAACGCTGTTCAGCGAGCAATTGGCCACTATCGGCAGCGAAGCGCCAGCGCCTCGCGCCACCACCTGCATCACCCGCCCACAACTCGCCAGCGGCAACTTCATACAGCCCTTCAACGGCGCCGCCGCCAATCTGCCACTGCGCCTGCAACTGCCAGCGACCGTCGCGTTGGCCGAGCACGATGACTCGACTCTTGGTCACCGCAAACATGCGCTTGGCGTCGAACGCCGAAGGCACCAGCTTGCTGACGCTGCCACCCAGCATCGGTGGAAGCAGTCGTCGCGGTTGCGTTTGCCCAGGATCCAGCACCGCCAGTCCGTAGCGATCTCCGATCAGAAGACCGGCGTTTGTGCCCTCCAGCGCGAAAGTCTCCAGATCACGACGCGGCCACTGCAGTTGCGAGAACATCGGCGTACCCGCCGCAGAGGGCTGTGCGCTCCACACACCCATGCTCGCCACCCACAGACGACCGTCGTACCAGGTGCTGTCGAAGATGCGTCCGCTCAGACCATTCAGGCGCCCATAGCGCGTCCACGGCAGCGACCAGCGCAGGCGCGCGATTCCATTCTCGCCGGAGATCCACACCGCTCCTTCACGATCCTCCACCAGATCATGCATCTCGCCTGCACAGGCGGCGAAACTGTCGAGCAGGCGCAGCTCAGGTGAGAAGCGCATGATCGTGCCGTCGAAACTGCCGACCGCGAAACCGCCGTCGGCCAAGGCAATGCCGGTATACGGCTCATGCAGACGGAAGGCAGCGTCGGCCTCGGTATCGAGCTTGCGCAGACGCTTGCCATCGCTGAAATGGAAGCCATCGGCAGCGGCGAACAGCACACCGCCGCGATATGCCCAGGCAGCGGGGACACGTAGTTTCGCGAGTGGCTCCATGCCCTCAACCAGAACCATTGCCGCCCTTTCCACGCGGTACAGCCCTTTTTCTGGCACCCGGAAATAGACAGCATCACCGGCAACCAGCGGACGCTCGCGCGCACCGGCGGGAAGCTGCAGCCGTGTTGTACTGCCGTCCCTTTCCAGTACGAACAACGCGCCAGCACTCACCACATGCACGCCACGCGTGGTCTCGCCCAGCGAGAAGACCTCGATCGGCCGCTGTACCAGGCCCGCACTGGCCAAGCGTGGCAGCAGATCGGAAAATCTGTGGGTGCCATCGGGCTGCCGCAGCAGCCGCCCAAACACGCCCGCACCCGCCGCATAAATGCTGCCATCGCGCGCCAGCATGATCGAATACACTGGCGCTTCGCCCGACGCCTCCAGCAGCTCCCACACGCCGCTGCGGAAGATCATCACCCCTTCGCCACTGGCCGCGTAGAGGTTGTCAGTACGGTCAACGACCACGCCTGGATAGGTCGGCGCGCCTGGCAGCTGGCTCACCCCGAACTGCCGCAGCAATGGCAAGCCATGCATCGTGGTGGTGGCGTGCGCCAACGGCAGCACGCACACCAGGACAAGGGCCATCAGCCCATTACGGAACCACATTTGAACCCTGTCCATCTCGCCCCCCCGGCAAGATTGTGCACCTGCACCGTAACAGTTCAGTCCAGCAGTTTTTCGATCAGCTTCCGGTACAGGTCAGGCAGCGCCTCCAGATCGGCTACGCGCACGTTCTCATCGACCTGGTGGATGCTGGCATTCACCGGTCCTACTTCGATGCACTGCGCGCCCAAGGGCGCGATGAAACGGGCGTCGGAAGTCCCACCGCCAGTGCTTTCTTCCGGCGCGCCGCCGGCGAATTCGGCCAATACTTCGCGGGCAACACTGCGCAGGCGCCCTTCCGGCGTGTAGAACGGCTCGCCGCTGCGGTGCCAATGCAGGTCGTAGTCCAGACCATGACGGTCCAACAGCGCACCGATCTCGGCTTCCAGCTTGTCGGCACTCCAATGCGGGTTGTAGCGCAGGTTGAACATCACCTGCAGTTCGCCCGGGATCACGTTGTTGGCGCCGGTGCCGGCGTTGATGTTGGAAATCTGCAGGCTGGTGGACGGGAAGCTTTCGTAGCCATCGTCCCAATGACGGGCGGTCAGCTCAGCCAGGGCCGGCGCGGCCAGATGGATCGGGTTCTTCGCCTTGTCCGGATAGGCGACATGGCCCTGCACGCCCTTGATACGCAACTTCGCCGAGAGGCTGCCACGACGGCCGACGCGCAGCAGGTCACCCAGTTTGGCGGTGGACGAAGGTTCGCCGGTGATACACCAATCGATGCCCTGTCCGCGCTCGACAAACAGCTTGGCAACGTGGCGCACGCCATCGATGGCATCCCCTTCCTCGTCGCTGGTCAGCAGCACTGCCAGCGTACCGGCATGGTTAGGGTGCGCGGCGACAAACTGTTCGGCCGCCACCACGAAGGCGGCAACACTGCCCTTCATGTCGGCAGTGCCGCGCCCGTACAGCACGCCGTCGCGCACTTCCGGTTTGAACGGGTCGCTGCTCCAGGCCTCGACCGGGCCGGTCGGCACTACGTCGGTGTGGCCGAGCAGCACCAATACCGGCGCACCGCTGCCGTGGGTGGCCCAGAGGTTGTCGACTTCACCCAGACGCAGGTGCTCGCAGTTGAAGCCCGCAGCGTTGAGACGGCCTGCGATCAGTTGCTGGCAGCCGGCATCCTCCGGGGTTACCGAGGGGCGGGCTATCAGGTCGCAGGTCAGGGCTAGTACGTCGTTCATTGCAGCCTTCTTGGGTCGGTGGCTTCGCGGCTTGTGCCGCTCCTACAAGCGGTGGCGGATCAGGCGATGTTGAAGCGGGTTTTGAAGCCGTTGTCGCTGAAGCCTTGGCTCAGGGCACCGTCGTCGGTGATCACCAACGGACGCTTGATCAGCTGCGGGTACTCGCGCAGCAGCAGCTTCCACTCGGCATCGGACTCTGGCGACTTGCGGTTGTCCGGCAATTGCCGCCAGGTAGTCGAGGATTTGTTGATCATCGAAGCGAAACCACCGGCCTTGCCGGCCCATTCGAGCAGGGTCTCCGGGCTGGGCTTGTTGTCGCGGTAGTCGATGAAGGTATAGGCGACGTTGAAGCGGTCCAGCCATTTGGTGGCTTTCTTGCAGGTGTCGCAGTTCTTAAGTCCGTAGATCGTGGTCATTCTGAATTCCAAAGCCCGCATGACAAAGCCCCTCTCCCGCTTGCGGGAGAGGGGTTGGGGTGAGGGGAAGCTTCTAGCCCGTAGTCAGAGCTTCCAACCCGCAGAGCAGGAGCGAAGCAAAAGCTCCCCTCATCCGCCCTTCGGGCACCTTCTCCCGCCTGCGGGAGAAGGGAACAGCCTCGCCGCTGGCTTGCTTAGTCAGCCAACCCACGCAGCAGGTCATTGATGCTGGTCTTGCCGAGGGTCCTGGCGTCCACCTGCTTGACGATCACCGCGCAGTACAGCGAATGCGTGCCGTCCTTGGACGGCAGCGAGCCGCTGACCACCACGCTGTACGGCGGCACATAGCCATACGTCACTTCGCCGGTGGCGCGGTTGTAGATGCGGGTGCTCTGACTCAGGAACACGCCCATGCCGATCACGCTGTGGTGACCGACAACCACGCCTTCCACCACTTCCGAACGCGCACCGATGAAGCAATGGTCTTCGATGATGGTCGGGCTGGCCTGCAACGGCTCGAGCACGCCACCGATGCCGGCACCGCCGGACAGGTGGCAATGCTTGCCAATCTGCGCGCAGGAACCCACCGTGGCCCAGGTATCGACCATGGTGCCCTCGCCCACGTGTGCACCGATGTTGGTGAAGCTCGGCATCAGCACCACGTCCTTGCCGAAGTGCGTGCCGCGACGGGCGATCGCGCCCGGCACCACGCGCACGCCGGCCTGGCGGAAGGCAGCCTCGTCGTAGCCTTCAAAGCGCGACTCGACCTTGTCCCAGAACGGCGCCGGGGCGCCGTCCATCACTGCCATGTCGTTGACACGGAAGTACAGCAGCACCGCCTTCTTCAACCACTCGTTGACCTTCCAGCCGCCGTTGCCATCGGGCTCGGCAACGCGGAATTCGCCGGACTCCAAGCCGTCGATCACGCGGTTCACCAGCGCTCGGGTCGATCCTTCGATCTCGTCCATGGTCAGCATGGTGCGGCGCTCGAATGCGCTTTCAATGCTGAACTTCAATTCGGCCACGCCCGGTGCCGGCGGCTTGCGCAGGCTGCGCGGGCCAACCGATGGCGTCACCGGCTTGGTCGACTTCGGCTTGGCAGCGGCAACCTTCTTGACCGGTGCCTTGACCGTCTTCGCAACAGGCTTGGCGACCGGTTTGGTCGTTGCTGCGGCCTTTTTCTTCGGCGCAGCGGCCTTGCTCGGCGCGGCCTTTGCAGGCGCAGCCTTGTTGGCGGTCTTCTTGGTCACGGTCTTCTTGGTTGCGGGCTTGCTTGCCATCAGTGGGGGTCTCCTGGCTTGTTGTCGGGATCCAGGCAGGCAAGCAATGCATCACGCAACGCCTGCATGGAGGTTTCGGTAAGGGGGTGATCGTGGCGATCGGTAAGTTGGAACTGATCCTCGGCGCGCTCGCCAAAGGTGGCAATGCGCGCATCCTGCACACGCAGGCGCTGGTCACGCAGCACGTGCGCAACGTCGGCGAGCAGACCGGGGCGATCCGGTGCGACCAGATTCAAGACAGTCCGGCCTTCATGACTGGCGTCGAGAAACTCGATGCGCGGGGCGAAGCGGAAGTGCTTGAGCTGGCGCGGCATTACCCGCCGCGAGGGGCGCAGGGTCAGGATATTGCCAGCCAGCGCCTTGCGCAGCACAGATTCCAGACGCGCGGCGTCGCCGTCGGCGAAGCTACCTGCTGGCGTCACTTCAAAGGTATCGAAGATGGTGTCGTCGGGGCCGTCGAGCACGCGCGCGCGATGGATGCCGTAGCCGGCACGGTCCAAAGTCATGACGATGGCGGCAAACATGCCGTCGCGATCGGGCGAGTGCACGAACACTTCCAGCGCATCACTCTCAGGCGTGATCCGCCGCACCTTGACCAAGGTGCCGCCCTTGTGGATTTCCACCAGGGACGCGGCCTGCCAGACCAATTGCTCGGGACGGAAGCGCACAAAACTCTCATCCGGCATGGCAGCGAACTGGCGATCGATCACCGCATCTTCATGCCCAAGCAGACGCATCTGTTCGCGCACGCTGTCGCGCGCTTCCTGCACGCGTTCCGCTTCCGGCAACGGATGCTCCAAGCCCTCGCGCAGCGCGCGGCGGGTGGCGAAATACAGGTCGGCCAGCAACCGGTCCTTCCACGCATTCCACATCTTGGGGCTGGTGCCGGCGATATCGGCGCAGGTCAGCAGGTACAGGTAATCGAGACGATCACGATCGCCAACCAGGCCAGCAAAGCGATGGATCACCTCGGGGTCGGTGATGTCCTGCTTTTGTGCAGTGATCGACATGCGCAGATGCTGTTCGACCAGCCACGCCACCAGCTCGGTGTCGGAGCTGCTCAAGCCGTGTGCACTGCAGAACTCGCGCGCGTCCACCGCGCCCAGTTCCGAGTGGTCGCCGCCACGGCCCTTGGCGATGTCGTGGAACAGGCCGGCCAGCAGCAGCAGCTCCGGCTTGCGCAGGCGCGGCCAGACTTCGTGCGCGATGGAGAAGCGCTCATCGGCCCGCCCGCTGGCAAACAAGGCCATGTTCCGCAGCACCATCAAGGTGTGCTGGTCCACCGTATAGACATGGAACAGATCGAACTGCATGCGCCCGGACACCGCCGCGAATGCGGGAATCCACTGGCCGAGCACGCCAAGACGCGCCATCCGCGCCAGCGTATCGACCGCGCGCGGGCCGCGCAGCAAGGCCATGAACTGCTCGCGGATGGCCTCGTCCACAGCGGTATAGGCAGGGATTTCGTCCAGCATTTCGGCCAGACCGCGTGCGGTCATCGAGTGCAGGCCACGCACATCGGAGGTGCGAGCCCAGCAGGCGAACAGCGCAAATATGCTGCGGATGTCGCCATGTGGCCAGAACGGATCGTCGGCGGACAGATAACCGCGGCGCAGCGAGAAACCCTCGCCTACCGGCTGCGGTGTCGCCTCGCCGTCAAACTGTTCTTCAAAACGTTGCAGCAGGCGGTCGCTGATGCGGCGGATCACCGTCGCACTGCGATAGAAGCCCTGCATCATTTTTTCCACGCCCAGGCTTTCGGCATCATCGCCAAAACCCATGCGCGCGGCCAAGGTCTTCTGGTAGTCGAAACGCAGCCGCTCTTCCGGGCGCTGTGCGACCAGATGCAGACCAAAGCGCAGCCGCGCCAATACCTGCCGTTCGCGCTTCAGCGCCGCGGCCTCGTCCAGACCCAGATGGCCCAAGCCGACCAGCGCGTCGATATTGCTTACGCCGAAGGCGCGCAGTGCCATCCAGCCCAGCGTATTGAGATCACGCAGACCGCCCGGGCCATCCTTGATGTCCGGCTCCAGGTTGTCAGCGGTGTCGCCAAAGCGCTGGTGACGCGCAAGCAGCTCTTCGCGTTTGGCCAGGAAGTACTCGCGCGGCGGCCATACCAGGCTGGGCGCTATCGCCCGCGTCAAACCGTGCTGTGCAGCTGCATCGGCGACCAGCGGGCGCGCCTCGATCAAGGCGGTCAGCACCGTCTGATCCGCTGCGGCGTGTACACATTGCGTTGCCGAACGCACCGCATGGCTGGCCGGCAAACCGGCATCCCACAACAAGGCGAACAAGCGTGCCAGTGCGGGTTCGTGGCGCTGCTGCACTTCGGTCTCGGCCAGCACCAGCAGGTCGATGTCCGAGCGCGGAAACAGCTCGCCACGGCCGTAGCCGCCGACCGCGAACAGGGCCAAGCCTGCAGCCACCGGAATGCAGCGCTGCCAGGCTTCAATGATCAGTTGATCGACCGCGCGCGCGCGCAGACCAGGCAGACGCTCCACATTGTCGGTCTGCTCGAAGCGCTTGCCCAAGCGTGCATCAGTGTGGGCAAGTGACTGCCGTGCATCGGCCGCCCATTGCGCATCACCGGCAGGGTCTGCCGGCGTGTCCAGAATCGGGCCCGCCGGCAGTGAGGTCATGCCTGCGCGGATTCCGCCGGCGACAACGTCAATACCTCAACGCCATCCTCGGTCACCACAATGGTGTGTTCCCACTGCGCCGAGAGCTTGCGATCCTTGGTGACCACAGTCCAGCCATCTGGCAGCACCTTGGTGTAGCGGGTGCCTTCATTGATCATCGGTTCGATGGTGAAGGTCATGCCCGCCTTGAGTACCAGGCCCTGGCCCGGACGGCCGTAATGCAGCACCTGCGGCTCGTCGTGGTAGACCTTGCCGATGCCATGGCCGCAGTACTCACGCACCACGCTGAAGCGCTCGCCTTCGGCGAATTCCTGGATCGCATGACCAACATCGCCCAGGGTCGCGCCCGGCTTGACTGCACGGATACCGCGCCACATCGCTTCCTTGGTGGTTTCCACCAGACGCTTGGCCATCACCGACGGCGTGCCGACGTAGTACATGCGGCTGGTATCACCGTGCCAGCCATCCTTGATGACGGTCACGTCGATATTGATGATGTCGCCATCCTTGAGCACCTTGGCTTCGCTGGGAATGCCGTGGCAGATGACGTTGTTGACCGAGGTGCACACGGTCTTGGGGAATCCGCGGTAGCCCACATTGGCCGGGATGGTGCCCTGCACATTGATGATGTGGTCGTTGCAGATGCGATCCAGCTCTTCTGTGGTAACACCGGGCTTGACGTGCGGGGTGATGATGTCGAGCACCTCAGCCGCCAGACGGCCGGCGATGCGCATCTTCTCGATTTCTTCAGGGGTTTTCAGTTGGATTGCCATGTGCCGATTATCCCCCATTTGGACTATTTCGCTAAGTATTTCACATTAATGAACACGGAATCGGGGAGCCGGCCGCCCCCCAGGCCGGGCTTCCCTGACTGGGCATACCCGGCCAACGGCCGCTATTCCATACTCATGCGAATCGTCCCAAACGAATGCCTCGCAGCAGCCCAAACCCCACTGGAACGGGGCTGATTACACGCACGCGCATCACAGAAATTCCCGCCTTGGGACATATCTCATACCCCTCTCGGGCGACCTGGGAACAGACTCAATCCGCACCTGCCGCACCGCTACAGGCCCGTAACCCGGCCTGCGCAGAGCACGACAGCTGCGCTGTCTTTTCTCCAAGGATCACCATGAAGCTCCGCAACGCCCCCCTGTTCACCTGCATCGCCGTTGCTGCCGCAACCGGTGCCGCCCACGCAGCAACAGACACCACGCAGTTCCAGGTCAAGATCACCATTACCGAGTCCTGCGACGTGCACACGGTCAGCGCCACCAACATCGACTTCGGTACCCACGTCCGCTCCACCGACGCCACCCCGATCGACAACCAGGGCGCGTTGCAGCTCAACTGCAGCAAGGGGACGCCTTACCAGATCGCACTGGACCCTGGCCTCAACTCCAGCAGCGCCACCGCCGCCGCCGACAACCGACGCATGATCAGCGCCGACAACAACTTCGTGCCCTACGGCTTGTACCGGGACGCGGCCCGTACCCAGTTCTGGGGCCGGGTGCCGGGCACCAACACCGTCGCAGGCATCGGCAGCGCCGCGCCGCAATCGATACCGGTATTTGGCCGGGTACCTGCGACCAACGTGCCCGCAGGTGTTTATCTGGACACCATCACCGCCACTGTCACCTACTGAGCAGGCCAGCCGCGTGAACAATCGCCACCCGCGCCGGTTGCAGGTGGCGAGCCTGGCACGGCTCGCCACCATCCTTGCACTTGCGCTGCTGCCGCTGCTGCCGAGCAGCGCCGGCAATCTGCAGGTTGCCCCCATCCTGCTGGAATTCGGTAACGCACAGCCCTCGCAGACGCTTTGGCTGACCAACTCGGGCAGCGAACCCCTGCGTGCGCAGATCCGGGTGCAGCACTGGACCCAGGACGACGGACAGGAGCTGCTGCTGCCCTCCGATGTGTTGCTCGCCAGCCCGCCGCTGGTCGATATCGCCGCCGGACACAGCCAATTGATACGCCTGCTGCAGGCGCGCACCGGCAGCCAATCCAGCGAAAATGCTTTCCGGCTCATCGTTGATGAATTGCCCGGTAGCGCCAGCAGCGCGAGCTCCAGCCTACAGTTTCTACTGCGTTACTCCATTCCTGTATTTGTGCTGCCAGAGGGTGTGACACCGCGATTGGAACGCAGCGGCAAACACACTCCCACCGACGCCAGCCGATTGCAGGGCGATTGGCAGGTACGCGATGGCAGCGCCACCTTCTCGCTACACAACCGCGGCACGCAACGCATCCGCATCAGTCAGCTGAGCTGGAGGCCAGCTAGCGGATCATCCATCGACATCACCCCTGGCCTGCTTGGCTACGTACTGGCGGGCCGGCAGATGCGCTGGAGGCTCCCCGTGCCGACCACCCTGCCAGTCAATGGCACCCTCCACGCCAAACTCAATGACGATGTCGACCCTCAACCTCTGCCGCAGGTCGTTACTGGTCCTTAGCGCTGGGCTTGCGCTTGCCACCACGGCCTCTCCAGCCGCACTCGCTGAAGCAACCCGCATGGCAATGCCTGCGCACATGAACGATAGCGAAGAGTCCGAGTTGCACCTGCAAGTGAGCGTCAACCAGATCGACATCGGTGGCTTGACCCGTTTCGTGGTCCGCCAGGACGCCTTGTTCGCCAGCCACACCCATTTGCTCATGCTGGGGCTCAAACTGCCTGCCACGGCCAGCGGACAGGGATTGATCCCGTTGGCGTCGCTGCCCGGCATCAGGCTCCATTACGACGTTCAACTGCAACGCATCGATCTGCAGGTACCGGTGGACATGCTCAACCGTTCACCAACCCACGTGGATCTGCGCAAGGCTGATCACCCTCGCCCAGATCCCGAGCAGCGCGCCGCTGGCGGCGTGCTCAACTACGACCTGTACGGCCAACACAGCAACAACGCAGGCAGTTTGAGCAGCTACAGCGAGCTGCGCCTGTTTGGCGTCGGCGCCGGTATCTGGAGCAATACGCTGGCCCAAGGCTTCAGCAGCAATGGCGGGCATGGCCAAGCCCGCACCAGCAGCACACGCCTGGACAGCAGCTGGCAGCTGGATTTTCCCGAGACAATGCTCAGCCTGAGTATTGGCGACAGCCTGTCCGCCGCACACGGCTGGTCACGCGCACTGCGTTTTGGCGGCGTACGCCTGTCGCGCAATTTCTCGCTGCAGCCCTATCGCATCACCACACCGCCCGCCTCATTTGCCGGCGAAGCAACCCTGCCTTCGACGGTGGATCTGTACATCGACGGCATTCGCAGATCCAGCCAACAACTGCCACCGGGGCGTTTCCAGCTCGACAGCAGCCCCTCGCTCAACGGCACGGGCCAAGCCACGCTGGTCATCACCGATATCAACGGACAGAGCCAGACACTGGGCTTTTCGCTCTATGGCACGCCCGAACTGCTGCAGGCCGGGCTCTCGGACTGGTCCGTCGAGCTGGGAACAATCCGTCGTGACTACGGCCTGCGCTCATTCGCGTATGCCAACACCCCTGTCGCCAGCGCCAGTCTCCGCCAAGGGTTGAGTGACAGCATGACCTTGCAGTGGCATGCCGAAGGCAGCCAGGACATTCATCAGACCGGGCTCGGCGCGGTGATACTGCTAGGCCGGCGCGGCGGCGTGCTCAGCGGATCAGTGGCCGGTAGCCGCGCGGGGCGCCGCAGCGGTCGCCAGCAGGGTTTTGGCTACCAATGGAGCTCGCGTCAGCTCACGCTATCCGCCAGTGCGCTGCGACGCACGGCGGGTTACCGCGACGTCGCCGCGGTTCAGGAGCAGGCCACCCTTTCACGGCGCAGCGAGCAGGCCTTTGCCGGAATCAGTACGCCGCTTGGCCAACTCGGCCTCAGCTACGTGGCGCAGCAGCACCCCGAACAACCGCGCAGCCGCTACGCCAGCCTGAACTGGTCGCATACGCTGCCCGGCAACGGCCAGCTCAACTTCAGCTTCAACCGCAATTTGAGCGACAAGCGCGGTGACAGCGCATTCGCCCATTGGTCACAGCCGCTGGATCGCCACACCACCCGCGCAGCGTCATTTCGACACGGTCGGCACGGCAATCTACTGTCACTGGAAGCCATCCATTCCGCCGTCGAGCAAGGTGCACTGGACTGGCGCACACAGCTCAGCGGCGACCGCGATCAGCGCGGCGTGCGTGGCGAAATCGCCCGTCGTGGGCAGCATGGCCAATGGACGGCTGGCCTGGACCATGACGGTGCACAGCGCAGCGCCACGCAACTCCATGCCAGCGCAAACGGCGCGTTTGCATGGCTCAGCGGCCATGCACACGTATTGCCACGTATAGACGATGCCTTCGCGCTGGTTTCAACCGCCGGCATTGCCGACGTACCGGTGCAGCTGGATAACCGCAGCGTCGGCCGCACCAACAAGCACGGGCAACTGCTCGTATCACAACTCAGCGCCTGGCAGCGCAATCAACTGTCCATCGATCCGCAGCACCTGCCAGCCGACATGCAGCTGGATAGCACCAGCAAGGAGATAGTGCCGGAAACCCGCCGCGGTGTGCTGGTGCCTTTCGCAATGCGCCGAACGCTGGCGTTGCATCTGGGCATACGTGACCGTAACGGTCAGTGGCTGCCTGCCGGCAGCCAAATCACCCTTGAAGCGCCAGACATGCCAGCGACAACCCACCATATCGGCCATGAAGGCAAGATCTACCTACTCGACCCTCCCGCACAGGCGCAGCTGCGATTTGGTATCGGTACCGGCGGCTGCACCGTCGCCTTGCCCGCACTTCCAGCACTGGAAGGCCGCCTCGACCTGGAGGATGTGATGTGTCAATGATGCTGCAACCACGCCCGGCAACACCGCCCCCGCATCGCCGCAGTTGCACATGGGCTTCCCCGCTGCTGGTCGCTGCTCTCTACCTGCCACCAATGCATGCACTCGCCGCACCGTACTGCTCCACATCGAGTTCGCCGGCCCTCAACTTCGGCGCCGTAGCGGGCAGCACCTATCAGGACACCCAGACCTCGTTGACACTGAACTGCTACGGCGGCACTGCCACCTTGTTGACTGCGGCCCTGGTCAGGGTCTGCCTGTTTGTCGGCACCGGCACGGCGGGCGCAGTTGCACCGCGCCTGATGTCCAACGGTGACGGCGCCTTCATGCGCTATGACATGTACGCCGATGCCGCCCGCAGCCAATTGATAGGTCCACACTCCAGCGGCTACCCGCTGTACAGCCTCAGCTTCCGGATCGCTCCCCGCGAAAACCTGAGCATCAGGATCCCGATCTACGGCCGCGTGCCGGCCGGCCAGAATCTGCCCGGCAACCTTCCCTACCGGGACCTGCCATACAACTCGTACGTACGTTACAGCTATGGCTATATACACGCCCCATTGGAAAGCGACTGCCGCGACCGTCTTCCCGGTTATCTCGGTGGCGCCGGGGACATCAGCTTCAACTGGAGCGGCGTATCTGCAAGCGTTCTGCGCAGTTGCCGCATCAGCAACCTTTCCAATATCAATTTCGGCGCTACCCCCGGGCTGAAGGCCGCGCGCGGACAGACCACCTCCGTCCAACTGAAGTGCACCCCCGATGTGGCATGGCAGGTCAGCCTGAACGATGGCCTGCACGCACAATCGGGCGCGCGCTTCATGGCTTCGGCCAGCGAACGTGTGGCCTACGAGCTTTACAGTGACTCAACCCACCTCAGCCGCTGGGGAGACGGCCAGACCAACACCGTCAACGGAGTTGGTACTGGCGCATTACAAAATCTGACGGTTTACGGCCATGTCCCTGCTCAGCCAAACGCAGTGCCAGGCAATTACCAGGACACCGTCACCATGACCCTGACCTATTGAGCACCGTCCGGCAGAAACAGCTCTGCCGGCACAGCAGTACCCGTCTCCGAGAAACGCCCAGCGATGCCTCATCGGTGCGCACCAACAATGTGCGCGGGTCACCGTTGTCAGCCAAGGCGCGCCAGCTGTCAGTTGACCGAACTTAGCAACATCCCCCGTTCAGGTGAAACTGCCAGCGTGAACACGTGTCAGCGCTGCGCTGCCGTGCTTAGCTCATCGCGCACGCAGACGCCATGTCCCATGGCATCGCCGCTGCCGCCAACCGCCGGGAGATTCAACATGCTCACGCGCACGCTTTTCATTACCGCAGCCAGCATTGCATTGACGGGATCTGCAGGCATCGCGCAGGCAGCAACCCAGACCACACAGTTCCAGGTGCGCATCGTCATCACCGAGTCCTGTGATATCCAGGCAGTCGCCGCCAGCGACATCGACTTTGGTAGCGTGGCCCGCGCCACCAGTACGCCGCTCGACGCGCAAGGCACGCTCGAGGTGAACTGCACCAATGGCACCCCTTACAGCATCGGCATGAATCCCGGCGCCAATGCCACCAGTACCACCGCTGCCGCCGACAACCGACGCATGAGCGATGGCGCCAGCAACTTCGTCGCCTATGGCCTGTACCGCGATGCCGGCCGGCAGAATTTCTGGGGCGAGGTCATTGGCACCGACACCTTGGCTGGCACCGGCACCGCCAGTGCACAGACGATCCCGGTCTATGGCCGCGTACCTTCCACCGATGCGCCAGCCGGCAGCTACGGCGACACGGTGATTGCCACGATCACCTATTGAGCCCGGGCCGGATGCAGCCCCCCTGCCCGCGCGTCCGCAACACCGCTCCGCGCCGCCTGTTCCGCGTGCCCTGGGGTCTACTGCTGACGGCCCAACTGGCGAGCGCCGGCAATCTGCAGGTTGCGCCGATCCTGCTGGAATTCGGTGATGGCGTGCAGGCACAGGCACTGTGGCTGGAGAACAACGGCGATCAGCCACTGCATGCACAGGTGCGCATACAGCGCTGGACCCAGAGCAACGCAGCTGACGTGCTTGAACCGTCGCAGATGCTGTTGGCACGCCCTGCCATCGTCCAGATCGGCCCCGGCCAACGGCAGTTGGTGCGCGTGCTACGGCCCGCTCCGTTGCCCGCGGGCGGCACGCAGGAGCAAGCCTATCGTCTGCTGGTGGATGAGCTGCCTGCCATCCACGTCAAACCCAACCAAGGCTTGAATTTCCTGCTGCGCTACTCGATCCCGGCGTTCGTACTACCCGCGGGGGCGAGCCCGCGCGAACTCGGAAGCAAGGCCCCTGCCGACACAAGCGGACTGCATGCCAGCTGGCAGGTAGCTGCCGGCGTGCTGACGCTGACCGTGCACAACACAGGCGCCCAACGCATGCGTCTGAGCCAGTTGCGCTGGCTGCCCGAGAACGGCCCACCGATTGAACTGACACCCGGCCTGCTGGGTTATGTGCTGGCGGGCCAACACATGCGCTGGACGCTTCCG
This sequence comes from Stenotrophomonas sp. STEN035, assembly GCF_056759935.1. Lineage (NCBI taxonomy): Bacteria > Pseudomonadati > Pseudomonadota > Gammaproteobacteria > Lysobacterales > Lysobacteraceae > Stenotrophomonas > Stenotrophomonas sp. STEN035. The sequence goes on along the minus strand of NZ_JBRRDY010000014.1, from coordinate 48,349 downwards.
CTACCAAACCCCTTCCCCCTCACCGGTACTTTGCAGGCCAGGCTGAACGATGCCGCCATCCCGCAGCCGCTGCGCTCTGCTGACCTTTGATCTGGCAATACTCATGGCGAGTAGCTCGTCCCTGTCTGCCGCGCCACCTGCCCGCCCGGATGCGGCACTCGCCGGTATTGGCGAGCAGCTGCCTCAGGAGCTGTATCTGGAAGTCCGGATCAATCAGGGCAGCAGCACCCAGCTGGCACGCTTCATCGCTACCGGACAACAGCTGTCTGCCAGCGCGGCAACATTGCAGGAATTGGGCCTGCGCCTGCCTGCGGGCGTGGAGCCCGACCAGCAATCGGTTGATCTGGGCCAACTGCCAGATATCCAGATCAGTTACGACGCCCGCAACCAGCGCCTCGCGCTGCAGCTGCCGCTGGCGGGACTGAGCCGGCCACCTACTCAATTGAGTCTGGCAACGCCTCCCAGCGTGCTCGCGGCAAGCGAAAGCACTCCCGGTCTCATGCTCAACTACGACCTGCACGCGCAACAGCAACGCGGATTCCGCAGCGCCAGCAGCTTCAGCGAGCTGCGCCTGTTCGGCGTTGGAGCAGGCATCTGGTCCACCACCCAGAACAGTAGCGTGGACAGCAGCCCAGGCCGCTGGCAACACCGCAACACCCGTCTGGACAGCCGCTGGCAACTCGACCTGCCCGGTCCGATGCTCAGCCTGAGCATTGGCGACAACGTAACCGGCGCGCTCGAATGGTCGCGCGCCGCCCGCATCGCAGGCGTACACCTGTCGCGAGATTTCTCCCTGCAACCGTACCGTGTGACCACGCCATTGGCATCATTCACTGGCGACGCCTTGCTGCCGTCCACGGTCGACCTGTACATCAATGGCATCCGCCAGGCCAGCCGCAACGTGCAACCAGGGCGATTCCAACTGGACGCCATCCCCACGCTCAACGGCAGTGGCCAGGCGCAGCTGCTGGTGACCGATATCAACGGGGAGCAGCGCATGCTGGAGTTTGCGCTGTACGGCGCGCCCACCTTGCTGCAGGCCGGCCTGAGCGACTGGTCACTGGATATGGGCGTGTTGCGTCAAGACTACGGCCTGCGCTCCTTCGCCTACGGTGACAGGCCGATGGCCAGCGCCAGCCTGCGCCATGGCATGTACCAACAAGTCACGATCGAAGCGCACACCGAGCTCAGCACGGACCTGCAACTGGCCGGCGTTGGCGCGGTGGCCCTGCTGGGAAAGCGTGGCGGGATACTGAGCGGTTCGCTTAGCAGAAGTCGCGCCGGCAACCTGCCCGGACATCAACATGCACTTGGTTATCAGTGGAACGCACACGGTTTCAGTGTCTCGGCCCGCACCCAACGCAGCAGCAGCGGCTTCCGCGATGCCCCGGCGTTTCTTGCCAATGCACCATTCCCGCGCCGTACCGATCAGTTCTTTATAGGTATGGGCAACGTACACAGCGGTCAGTTCAGCCTCAGCTACGTGTCCCAGCACTACCCAGGCAGTGCGCCCACCCGCCTGACCGGACTGGGCTGGTCACGCAACCTGCGCGGCAATGCCTGGCTCAGCGTGCAGCTCCAGCACGACCTGGACAACCGGCAGACAGACAGCGCCAGCCTGTACGTCTCCCTGCCCCTGGGGCGGCTTACCCAGCTCAGCAGCTCGCTACACCATGGCGGCGACGGCAACGTACTGGCGCTGGAGGCACGTCGCAGCGTGCCAGCGGATGCAGGCGGCTGGGGCTGGCGCGCGCAGGCGAACCTGGGCACACGCCGCAGCGCCAACGCCGAACTGAGCCACCTGGGCGACGCCGGCCAGTGGCGTATCGGCATGGACTACGATGCCGCTGCCGGCACCGCCGGGTACGTCGATGCCAATGGCAGTATCGTGTGGTTCGGCCAGAGCATACGCCCCCTGCGCCAGGTTGACGACGCATTTGCCCTGGTCTCGACCAATGGCGTGGCACAGGTCCCGGTGCGACTGGAAAACCGCTTGGTCGGCAGCACCGATGCGCATGGGCAGTTGCTGGTTGCACCGCTGCGCGCCTGGCAGCGCAACCTGATCAGCATCGATACCCTTGGCTTGCCAATGGATTTGCTGCTGGACGCGCCACAGCAGCTGGTAGTGCCCGCATCGGGCAGTGGCGCAAGCGTGGTTTTCAAACTGCAACCAAGTCGCCCGATGCGCCTGCAGATTCGCGACACGGACGGCCAATGGCTGGGCATCGGCAGCACGATCACCGTCGAACTGGCAGGCCAACTCGTAGCAAGCACCGTCGCTGGACATGACGGTGAAGTGTATTTACAGGACCCGCCTGCCGACGCGGTGCTGCGCATCCCGGTGGATGACAGCCATGACTGCGTGATCCCCCTGCCCATCGGCGTGCAAGGCAACGACCCGCCCGTCATCACAACACTGCAATGCCAACCATAAGCGCCCCTGCCAGACGCTCGCTGCGACGCCCAGCCATCGCAACAAAACTCATTTTGCTGCTCGCGCTGGCATGTCCCCAACTTTCCGCTTTCGCGCAAAGCTGCCAGGTAATCCGCAGCCCGAACATTGATTTCGGTGAAATCCGCGGCACCGCCACTACCGATACAGCGGCCACCGTCGTCGTGAGCTGCCAGGGCCAGGCACCGTTCGGCAACCAGATCACCGCCTGCATTTTCCCTGGCGAGGGCATTCCCGGCGGCGTGGCACCGCGCCACATGACAAACGACGCAGGTACCCTGATGAACTACGACCTCTACGCGAACCCGGCGCAGACACAGCTGCTTGGCGCGTTTGGTGGCAGCCAGCCGATTTACGCAATTGCCGTCCAGGCGGGAGCACTGAGCCCACAACAGATTTCGTTCAACATCTATGCCCGCGTCCCGGGTGGTCAGACATTGCCGGCTGCCTACCAATACCAAGGCAGTCCGGGCACCTCCATCCTCCGATACAGCTATGGCCCGCCACTGCTGGCACCCCCAACCGCAGAGAACTGCCGCGATGGCACCTTTCCCTTGCTGGGTGGTGCTGGCCAATCGCAGTTCCTTTTTGGCACTGTCAGCGCGCAAGTGCCCAGCGCCTGCCTGATCACCATCGCCACCGACCTGGACTTTGGCAGCGCCAGCCGTCTCGACGCGCCCCGCGACCAGAGTTCACTGATCCGCCTGCGCTGCGCCACCGGCACCGCATGGACAATGACCCTGAACAACGGCAGCAACCCTGCCAATGGGCAACGCCGGATGGCGTCGAATGGCAACTTCCTGCCCTACGAGCTGTATCTCGACCCGGCGCTGCTCATCCCCTGGGGCGACTCAGAGGCCACCGGTGCCAGTGATGTCGGTGAAAACGAAGACGTCTTTTACCCCGTTTATGGCAGGGTATTCCCGCAGCCAGCCCCCATTCCGGGCAGCTACAGCGACACGATCACGGTGACACTTACTTATTAGGCCGGCCAGAATCACCCGCCGACCCGGAAATTGCACCCAGCCCTGGCAAAGGCTATACTTCGCCGGCTTTTTCGGGCGCATGCCCGTTGAAGCGCGCTGACACCGGGCGTCAACCGGTGAATCCTCACCTGTCGCCCCCATCCGTGCCGGGGTGCCCTGTTCTTCAGGGTTCGGCCACGGAGGCGTCAGGGAAGCCCAACCCCGGAACTGTTTGCGCGCTCCATATAGAAGCCGCGCATCGCAGCACGACTCCAACAAACCGGTCGCGCGCGATGTCAGTTCCACCATCAGGAGTTTTGCAATGCCCCAGATCACCATGCGTCAGATGTTGGAAGCCGGCGTCCATTTCGGCCACCAGACCCGTTACTGGAACCCGAAGATGGGCCAGTACATCTTTGGCGCCCGCGGCAAGATCCACATCATCAACCTGGAAAAGACCGTCCCGCTGTTCAACGATGCGATGAACTTCATCTCCTCGGTTGCACAGAAGCGCGGCACCATCCTGTTCCTGGGCACCAAGCGCAGCGCACGCGAATCCATCAAGGAAGAAGCAGAGCGTTGCGGCATGCCGTTCATGAACCAGCGCTGGCTGGGCGGCACCCTGACCAACTTCGCTACCGTGAAGAAGTCGGTTGCCCGCCTGAAGGAACTGGAAGCCGGTGAAACCGACGGCAGCTTCGACAAGCTGGTCAAGCACGAAGTGCTGGGCCTGCGCCGTGAGCGCGACAAGCTGGAAGCCTCGCTGGGCGGCATCAAGGAAATGAACCGTCTGCCCGACGCTATCTTCGTCATCGACATCGGTCACGAAGACATCGCCATCAAGGAAGCCAAGAAGCTCGGCATCCCGGTGATCGCCGTGGTTGACACCAACTACAACCCGGAACTGGTCGATTACGCCATCCCGGGCAACGACGACGCCATCCGTGCCGTGCAGCTGTACGCTCGCGCCGCTGCTGACGCCGTGCTGGAAGGCAAGGCTGCTGCTCCGAACGCCGCCACCGTGCGCGAAGAAGAGTTCAGCGAAGCCGCTGCTGGCGAAGAAGCCAAGCCGGCTCGCCGCGCTCCGGCCAAGAAGGCTCCGGCCAAGAAGGGTGACGAGGCTTCGGCCTGATCCCCACCGGCGGGCGCAACCATCGCGCCCGCTCCCCCTGTGCCGGCACCAATGGCGCCGAGCACTGACAGGGCTGCGTAACAACGGCCGGCCATCATGGCCGGCCTACCCCTTTCTATTGATGAGGTAATTCCATGGAAATCACTGCTTCCCTGGTCAAGGAACTGCGCGAGCGCACTGGCGCCGGCATGATGGAGTGCAAGCGCGCTCTGTCCGAGACCAATGGCGACATCGACGCGGCGGCTGAAGCCCTGCGCAAGTCCGGCGCTGCCAAGGCCGACAAGAAGTCCGACCGCGTCACCGCTGAAGGCCGCGTTGGCGTTGCCAGCGAAGGCGGCAAGGCTGTGCTGGTCGAAGTGAACTCGGAAACCGACTTCGTTGCCAACGACGTCAACTTCAAGGCGTTCGTCGACGCCGTCGCCGCTGCCGCCCTGGCTTCTGGCGCCGCCGACGTTGAAGCCCTGAAGTCGGTCAAGCTGGCCAGCGGCGAAACCGTTGAAGAAACCCGCGCCACCGCGATCCAGAAGCTGGGTGAAAACATCCAGATCCGTCGCCTGGTCAAGATCGACGGCGCCAACACCGTTGGCACCTACGTGCACAGCAACGGCAAGATCGGCGTGCTGGTCGAACTGGCTGGCGGCAACGCCGAGCTGGCTTCGGGCCTGGCAATGCACGTGGCCGCGATGAACCCGCCGCACAACAAGGCTGCCGACGTTCCGGCCGACTTCGTTGCAAAGGAAAAGGAAATCGAGCTGGCCAAGATGAGCGAAAAGGAAAAGGCCAAGCCGGCTGAAATCCTTGAGAAGATCATCAGCGGCAAGATCAACAAGATCATCAGCGAAGTGACCCTGTACGGCCAGAACTACGTTCTGGACGGCGACAAGACCGTTGAGCAGGCCGTCAAGGCCGCTGGCGGCGACGTCGTCGGCTTCCAGCGCCTGGCCGTTGGCGAAGGCATCGAGAAGGTGGTGGAAGACTACGCCGCTGAAGTTGCCAAGGCGATGCAGGTCTAAGCACCCGCTGCCCGCAACATCTGAAAAAGCCGCGGATTTCCGCGGCTTTTTCTTTGCCGCAAAGTACCTGCGACACCACACTCCCGGCACTGGACTGCAATACCCCGTCTTTGCTTAAGGCATCCTGTATGCTTGAACCACTGCCGCCTGCTTCTTCGACATGTCCCCCGAGCTTACTGCAGCCCTGTCCCTCTGCCGCAACCTGCCCTCGCCACCGGCCATCGCTGTCCGTTTGATCGAGCTTGCGCAGGATCCGGAAACCGACATCGCCAGCGCCGCTGACGTGATAGCACTGGATATGGGCTTGAGCGCACGCATGATGCGCATCGCCAATTCACCGCTGTACGCCAGCCGCCGCCGGATTGAAAACCTGGGCCAGGCATTGACCATGCTCGGTCTCAACGCCACCTTGCAACTGGCACTGGGCTTCAGCCTGTCGCGCGCACTGCGCGAGGACGAAGACCACGCCCTGCTGCTGCAAGCGGTCTGGCGCCGCAGCATCCTCAGCGCCCTGGCCGCGCGCTATCTGGGCCTGGCGCGCAATGTGCGCCGGGTGGAAGAGTTGATGCTGGCCGGCCTGCTGCAGGACATCGGCATCCTTGCCCTGTTGCAGCTGCGTAGCGACAGCTACCCGGGCCTGCTTGCCAGCGCCAGCAGCAATCAGGAACTCCTGGCCCACGAACGCACCATCCTCGACTGCAGCCACGCCGACGTCGGCGCCGAGTTGTGCGAGCAATGGGGCCTGCCGCCTTATCTGGTCGACGCCATCAGGCACAGCGAAGCACCCGCCGAGCCGGTTGATCTGTTCGGCCGCTGCGTCGCCTTGTCCGGGAGCATCGCCGAGATCTGGCTGAGCAAGGATACCGATCAGGCCCGTGACAGCGCGCTGCGCCTGGTGCATGCACAGCTGGACATGGACAGCAGCCAGTTCGAACTGGTGCTGCAGCAGGTCAGCCAGATGCTGCCGGAGATCAGTGCACTGTTCGACGTACCCGTGCCATCGCCTGCCCGCATCACCTACCTGCTCGATCACGCCGCCGAATTGATGGCCCTGCGCAACCTGCGCGAGCTGCAGGACGCTGGCGCCGCCAAGCGACGCGCCGATGACTTCGAACAACAGGCACGCCGTCTGACCGAGCAGGCGCACCTGGACGCACTGACCGGGCTGTTGAACCGGCGCCAGCTGGAAGTGGTGCTGGCGCAGGAATTCGACCGCGCCGGCCGCGCCGACCGTCCGTTGTCGGTGGCCTTCATCGACCTGGACGACTTCAAGAAGATCAACGACCAGCACGGCCATCTGGTCGGTGACCAGGTATTGCAGGCGTTCGCCAGCCAGCTGCAGGGTCAGCTGCGCGGCAGCGATACCGTGGCCCGCTTCGGCGGCGAAGAGTTCGTCGTGCTATTCCCCGGCACCAACGAGCAGACCGCGCTGGAAGTGATCCGCCGCGTACTTGGCGCCATCACCCAAGCCCCGATCGTCACCGTGGCCGACACCCCACTGCATGTGACCTTCTCGGCCGGTGTCGCAACCCATGGGGCATATGAGCGTTTCACCGATATGCGCGATCTGCTCAAGGCCGCCGATGACGTGCTGTATCGCTCCAAGAACCTTGGCCGCAACCGCGTAATTGCCCGCGCACCGGACCCCCACCCCACCGCCTGCTGAACCAGATAGCGATTGACCGGCTTTTTGTCGCTGCGCTGCAACAATAGATGTCACCTGAAACTGCGGCATCCGTTAGAATCCCCCGCGTTTTCCAGCCATCTGAGGTCACCATGTCCAAGCTCGCCTACCGTCGCATCCTGTTGAAACTTTCCGGGGAGGCGCTGATGGGGGATGAGGACTACGGCATCGACCCCAAGGTCATCAACCGCCTGGCCCACGAAGTCATCGAAGCCCAGAGCGCCGGCGTTGAGATCGCCCTGGTGGTTGGTGGCGGCAACATCTTCCGCGGTGCCGGCCTGGCCGCAGGCGGCATGGACCGCGTCACCGGCGACCACATGGGCATGCTGGCGACCGTCATCAACGCCCTCGCCATGCAGGACGCGCTTGAAAAGGCCGGCGGCAAGGCCCGCGTGATGAGCGCGATCAAGATCAACGACGTGTGCGAGGACTACATCCGTCGCCGCGCCATCCGTCATCTGGAAAAGGGCCGCCTGGTGATCTTCGCCGCCGGTACCGGCAACCCGTTCTTCACCACCGATTCGGGCGCTGCCCTGCGCGCGATCGAGATCGGCGCCGACCTGCTGCTCAAGGCCACCAAGGTCGACGGCGTCTATGACAAGGACCCGAACAAGCATGCCGATGCGGTCCGCTACGAGAGCCTGAGCTACGACCAGGTCATCAGCCAGGGCCTGGAAGTCATGGACACGGCCGCCTTTGCCCTGGCCCGTGACAGCGACCTGCCGCTGCGCGTTTTCGACATGAGCCAGCCCGGCGAGCTGCTGAAGATCCTGCACGGCGAGCACATCGGCACCCTGGTGCACGGCCGCGACGCACACTAACCCACGCTGCCGGCGCGGTGGGCAGGGGTAATCGCCTATAATCGGCCGGTTCTAGAAACATCCAGGATTCGGCCGATGATCAACGATATCAAGCAAGATGCGCAGGCGCGCATGACCAAGAGCATTGATGCTCTGCGCCATACCCTTACCACCATCCGCACCGGCCGCGCTTCGCCGGCCCTGCTGGAAGGCATCAAGGTCAAGGCCTACGGCACCGACACCCCCTTGAATCAGGTGGCCAGCATCAGTGTGTCCGAAGGACGCTCGCTGGTGATCACCCTGTTCGACAAGAACATGATCAAGGAAGTGGAAAAGGCCATTTACGCCTCCGACATCGGCATCACCCCCACCACCATGGGCACCGTGATCCGCCTGAACCTGCCGCCGCTCACTGAAGAGCGCCGCAAGGAACTGGCCAAGTCGGTGAGCAAGGAAGGCGAAGAAACCAAGATCGCCATCCGCAACATCCGCCGTGACGCCAACCAGGAAGTGGCCAAGCTGCTCAAGGACAAGGCGATCACCGAGGATGACGACCGTCGCAGCCAGGAAGACATCCAGAAGCTGACCGACAAGGCGATCAAGGACGTCGACGAAGTGGTCAAGCTCAAAGAACAGGAACTGATGGCGGTCTGAGGCGTGTCCTCCGTCCCGCATAGCGACACTGCGGCCGTTGCCGTGCCTGGCCACATTGCCATCATCATGGATGGCAATGGCCGTTGGGCGCAGCAACGCCGGCGGCCGCGCATGATCGGCCACCGCGCCGGTGCGCGCGCGGTCAACCGCAGCATCGATTTCTGCCTCGAGCGTGGCGTTGGCGCACTCACCCTGTTTGCGTTTTCCAGTGAAAACTGGGGCCGCCCGCAGGAGGAAGTCGACTCGCTGATGAAGCTGTTCCTCGGCGCACTGGACCGCGAGGTGGATGAACTCCACCGCCGCGGTGTGCGCGTGCGCTTCATCGGTGACCGCAGCCGCTTCGCCGGCAGTATCGTCCAGCGTATGGACAAGGCCGAGCAACGCACCATCGGCAATACCGCGATGACCCTGAGCATCGCCGCCAGCTATGGTGGTCGCCAGGATATCGCGCTGGCGGCACGGGCCTTGGCCGAACAAGTCGCCGCCGGCACCCTGCGCCCCGAGCAGATCGACGAGCAGGCACTTGGCCAGCACGTAGCGTTGGCCGACATGCCACCGCCTGACCTGTTCATACGCACGGGCGGCGACACCCGCATCAGTAATTTCCTGCTGTGGCAGCTCGCCTACAGCGAGCTGTGGTTCACTGACGTGCTGTGGCCGGATGTCGATGCGGCCGTCCTTCAACTGGCACTTGATGACTACGCCGGGCGTGAGCGCCGCTTTGGTCTGACCAGCGCCCAGATCGCCGCCAACGCGGCAACGAGCGCACATTCATGACCAAAACACGTGTGATTGCAGCGCTGATCATGGCCCCGGTGGCGATCTGCGCAATCCTGTTCCTGCCCAGCCAATGGCTGGCTGCCGCTGCTGCGCTGGTGTTCCTGATCGGCCTGTGGGAGTGGCTCAAACTCACCGGCGTGGTTGGCCTGCCGCGCACCGTGCTGGTGGCGCTGAACCTGCTGCTGATGGTGCTGCTGGTCTGGGCCTCGGACGGCAGCATGGTGCTGTTCCAACTGGCGGCACTGGTCGGCGTTGGCTTCTGGCTGTTGGCCCTGCTGTGGCTGCGATTCTTCGACTTTGGCGCGCATGACGAAAGCAGCGCGCGCATGCTGAAGCTCGCCGCCAGCAGCCTGGCGATCATTCCAGCCTGGGCCTCGCTGGTATTGATTCATGCCGGTAGCAACGGGCACCTATGGCTGCTGACTGCGCTGTCGCTGGTCTGGGCGGCCGATTCCGGCGCCTATTTTGCCGGCCGTACCTTTGGCAAGCACAAGCTGGCCCCACGCATCAGCCCCAACAAAACCATTGAAGGCCTGCTTGGCGGCTTGGTCGCCGGCCTGATCACCGCTGGCGTATTTGGCTGGTTTGCCGGCGTGCAGATGTCGCAGTTCGGCTGGCTGATGCTGGTCACCGCGGTGGCGGTACTAGCCTCGGTGCTCGGCGATCTGTTCGAGAGCCTGCTCAAGCGCCATGCCGGCGCCAAGGACTCGGGGCACATCATTCCCGGCCATGGCGGCGTGTTGGACCGCATCGACGGCGTGCTCGCCGCGCTGCCGGTGTTTGCGCTGGGCAAGGAAATCTTCGGCTTCTAAGCATGTCCACCTCTTCTATACGTCAGGTCGCCATCCTTGGCGCCACCGGCTCCATCGGCACCTCGGCGCTGGATGTGATGGCCCGCCACCCGCAGCAGATGCGCGCCAGCGTGCTGGCTGCGGGCAGCAATGTGGATGCGTTGATCGCACTTTGCCGGCAGCACCGTCCGGATCACGCCGCGATTGCCGACCCGGCGCTGTTCGCGCGTCTACGTGACGGCCTGAAAGACGCCGGACTGTCGACCCAAGCACATGCCGGCCATCAAGCCATCGATGCACTGGCCGCCAGCGACTGCTGCGACACCGTCGTTGCTGCCATTGTTGGCGCCGCCGGTCTGTCCTCGACGCTCGCCGCCGCCCGTGCCGGCAAGCGCCTGCTGCTGGCCAACAAGGAATCGCTGGTCCTGGCCGGCGAGCTGCTGACCCGCGAGGCGGCCAATGCCGGCGCCGAGATCATCCCGATCGACAGCGAACACAACGCCATCTTCCAATGCCTGCGTTCGCGCGATGCGCGGCTGGAAGCCGGTGTGCGCCGCATTATCCTGACCGCCTCCGGCGGCCCGTTCCGTGGCCGCAGCCGCACCGAGCTGGAAGCGGTGACGGTGGCACAGGCCGTCGCCCACCCGAAGTGGTCGATGGGCCCGAAGATCTCGGTCGATTCGGCGACGTTGATGAATAAAGGGCTCGAAGTCATCGAGGCCCACCATTTGTTCAACGTGCCCGGCTCGCGCATCGACGTGCTGGTCCACCCGCAGAGCCTGGTGCACTCGCTGGTTGAGTTCATCGACGGCTCGACCCTGGCCCAGCTTGGCCTGCCAGACATGCGCACTACCCTCGCGGTCGGCCTGGGCTGGCCGCAGCGGATCGAATCGGGCGTCGGCGGGCTGGATCTGCTAACCCAGGGCCGGCTGGATTTCGAGGCGCCGGACATGGACGCCTTCCCCTGCCTGCGCCTGGCCTGGCAGGCAATGGAGGCCGGCGGCAGTGCCCCGGCGATCCTGAACGCCGCCAATGAAGTGGCTGTTTCAGCCTTTCTTCAGGGCCGCATAGGCTTCCTGTCGATTCCGGCACTGGTAGAGCACACCCTCTCTACCCTGCCTTACGTGGCGGCCGATACACTGGACGTCCTGTTGGCAGCTGACGCCCAGGCCCGCCATATCACCGAAACCGCGATTGCCCGCCTGCCGAATGTCTGAATTCACCCTACAACCGAGCTGTGCCCATGGCTGATTTTTTAGGGTCCGTGTGGTGGATGATCGTCAGCCTCGGCGTGCTGGTGACCTTTCATGAATTCGGCCACTACTGGGTTGCCCGCCGCTGTGGGGTAAAGGTTCTGCGCTTCTCGGTGGGCTTCGGCAAGCCGCTGTGGAGCCGCCGCAACCGCAACGGCACCGAGTTCGTCATCGCCGCCATACCGCTGGGCGGCTACGTGAAGATGCTCGACGAGCGCGAGGTCGAGGTCCCGGCCGCTGAACACGCCGTCGCATTCAACAACAAGACCGTCTGGCAGCGCATCGCCATCGTCGCCGCCGGCCCGGCCGCCAATTTGATTCTGTGCATTGCCCTGCTGTGGGCGATGTTTGTGATTGGCCGCCAGGACTACTCGGCCACCATCGGCCGCACCTCTGGCATGGCCGCACAGGCCGGCTTTGTCACCGGCGACCGTATCCTTGCAGTGGAAAACCGCAACGTCGATACCTGGGCCGAGGCCAGCATGGCCTTCACCACCGCCGCCATGGACCGCCAGGATGCGCATGTACGCGTCCGCGACAACCTCGACAACGAACGCACACGGGTGCTGCCGTTGTCGCAGCTGCCGGCTGGTTTTGATGAGCGCCAGGTCCCCGTATTGGCAGGACTCACCTGGCAATTCTTGCTGCAACCAGCCCGGGTGACCCAGGTCGAGGCCGATTCGGCCTCAGCCAACCTGATCCAACCCGGCGATCTGATCTTGGCGGTGGACGGCCAGCGCGTGGAAGATGCCGGGCAAGTCCAGCCCCTGATCCAACAACTGGGCCAGCGTGGCGGCCCGGGCATGATCGAGGTGGAACGTGCAGGCGAGCGACTGGCGCTGGAGATCACCCCGCAGATGGGCCAGACCCCGGACGGCAAGTCCATCTGGCGTATCGGCCTGGGATTCGCCACCAACCAGCCCCCCGTTTACGACGCCCGCCAGCAGTACGGCGTGCTGGCCGCGCTGCCCGCTGCAGTGCGCGAAACCGGCAAATTGGCAGCAGATTCGCTGGGCATGATGCGCCGCATGCTGACCGGCCACGCCTCGGTAAAGAACATTTCCGGGCCGATCACCATCGCCCGCGTGGCCAATGCCTCGGCTGAACGCGGGCTGGATTGGTTCCTGTATTTCCTGGCTTTGCTGTCGCTGAGCCTGTGCATCATCAACCTGTTGCCCATCCCCATCTTGGACGGCGGGCACCTGCTGTATTACCTTATCGAGTTGGTCAAGGGCAGCCCGCTTAGCGAGCGTGCCATGGCTGCCGGCCAATTCATCGGTCTGGCGCTGCTGGCCGGGCTGATGGGACTGGCGTTCTACAACGACATCCTCAGTTTGGTTCCGCGATGAACTTTTTCCCGTTGTCGTCGTCTTACGCCGGCACCCACGCATTATCGAAATCGACTCCAACCGGACGTGATATGACGCGACTTCCCAATCGCCGCTTGCTGGCCCTCGCACTTGCTGCTGGTCTGGCCCTGCCTGTGCTCGCACAGGCGGCCGAGCCCTTTACCGCCAGCGACATCCGCGTGGACGGCCTGCAGCGTATTTCCTCCGGCACCGTGTTCACCTACCTGCCGGTGGAACGCGGCGACACCGTGGACGACGCCAAGATCGGCGACACCATCCGCGCCCTGTACAAGACCGGCTTCTTCGAAGACGTGCAGCTGGACCGCCAGGGCGACATCCTGGTTGTCACGGTCAAGGAACGCCCGGCGATCAACAAGTTGACCGTCACCGGCAACAAGGACATCAAGAGTGAGCAACTGCTCAAAGGCCTGAGCGACATCGGCCTGAGCGAAGGCGGCACCTTCGACCGCCTGAGCCTGGACCGGGTGACCCAGGAACTGCGCCGGCAGTACAACGACCGCGGCAAATACAACGTGGAAATCACCCCGACGGTGAGCCCGCTGGACCGCAACCGCGTCGACGTCGCCATTGCCGTCAAGGAAGGCAAGGCGGCCAAGATCCGCCACGTCAACCTGATCGGCACCGAGAAATTCGAAGCGACCGACATTCTCGATACCTGGGAATCCAAGGAGCACAACTGGGCCTCGTGGTACCGCCGCGATGACCAGTACTCCAAGGAAAAGCTGTCCGGCGATCTGGAAAAACTCAACTCCTGGTACCTGGACCGTGGCTACGTCGATTTCAGCATCGACTCCACCCAGGTCTCGATCAGCCCGGACAAGCGCGACATGTTCGTCACCGCCGGCGTGACCGAGGGCGAGCAGTACAAGATTTCTGACATCAAGGTCACCGGCGACACCATCCTGCCGCAGGCAGACGTGGAGAAGATGGTCATCCAGAAGTCGGGCGATACGTTCTCGCGCGCCCTGCTGGAGTTCAGTGCCGACGGCATCACCAATAGCCTGTCCAACGTTGGCTATGCCTTCGCCAAGGTCAACCCGATCCCGACCAGCAACCGCGCCGATCGCACCGTGGCAGTGAACATGCAGGTGGTCCCGGGTCCACGCGTGTCCGTGCGTCGCATCGTGTTCAAGGGCAACTCGCGTACCAGCGACGAAGTCTTGCGCCGTGAAATGCGCCAGTTCGAGAACAGCTGGTACTCGCAGGCTGCGATCGACCGCTCCAAGATCCGTCTGCAGCGCCTGGGCTACTTCGAATCGGTCGACGTCGAGACCCAGCCGGTGACCGGCAGCAACGACCAGGTCGACGTGGTCTACAACGTCAAGGAAACCACCTCCGGCAGCTTCGTGTTCGGCCTGGGCTATTCGCAGTCCTACGGCATGACCACCTCGGTGCAGCTGTCGCAGAACAACTTCCTCGGCGGCGGCAACCGCGTGTCGGTTGAAGCCTCGCGCAGCAGCTACCTGCAGCGCTATGGCTTCAGCTACACCAACCCCTACTTCACCGACGACGGTGTCTCGCTGGGCTACAACCTGTCCTGGCGCGAACTCGATTACTCCGACTTCAACACCGCCCAGTACAACAGCACCAATGGTTCGGCGCAGGTGGTGTTCGGCGTGCCGATCACCGAGAACGATGCGTTCTCGCTGATGTTCGGCATCGACAGCAACCAGATCACCACCTACTCCGGCTACACCCCGAAGGCGATCATCGATTACATCGATGCAGTCGGTACGCGCACCTTCCACTCCTGGCGTTCGGAGTTGGGCTGGGCACGCGACACCCGTAACGACTACTTCATGCCGACCCGCGGCACCTACCAGCGCCTCGGCCTGGAAACCACGTTGCCGGGTTCGACCGTGGAGTACTACAAGCTGAGCTACCAGTTCTCCAAGTACTGGCCGATCATCCCCTCGTTGGTGATCAATACCCGTCTGGAACTGGGCTACGGCGACTCCTACGGCAAGGACAAGGTCCGCGATATCTGCTGGAACGATATCCCGGGCACTCCAGGCACCCCGGGCACCCCAGCCACCCCGACTACTCCGGCGATCCCGGCCGTCCCCGGCACCGCGGGCACCACGCAGGTGGTGGACTGCGGCAGCAACCCGACTGCCAACCACCGTCAGGTCAAGGCCAGTGGGCTGCCGTTCTTCGAGAACTTCTACGCCGGCGGTACCAACTCGGTGCGTGGCTTCGAAGACAACACCCTGGGCCCGCGCTCGGAAATCATCGGCGGCTATTACAACGGCCAGCCGTTGGGTGGCTCGGTGAAGACGGTAGGCTCGATCGAGGCCTACTTCCCGAAGCTGTTCGACAGCCCGTCGGCGCGTGTCTCGGCGTTCTTCGACTTCGGTAACGTGTACAACGGCACCAGCAATTTCAAGGCCAACGAACTGCGTGCTTCAGCCGGTGTCGCCCTGTTGTGGCGCGCCCCGGTTGGCCCGATCTCGATCAGCTATGCCTTCCCGTTGAAGAAGGAAGATGGCGACGAGATCGAGCGCCTGCAGTTCACCTTTGGTGGTCAGTTCTAAATAGAACTGACCCGCTGACCCGGGGCGTAGCCCCGGGTACCGAAGATTGCGCAATGGCGCAATCTTCGGGCGCGCTCTGGTCTTCCGATTCCCCGCGCCTGTCGGCGCGCCCCCTTTACCAAAGGGGGCTCCACACCAGAATTACTACCTCAAGCTGCCCCGGGAAGCGATACAGTCCCGGGGTTTGCTTTTAAGGGCTTTGCACGTGCAGGTTGTGGAACGGCCTCCCAGCCACGGCGGCCACACTTCGCCCCCGGCCAAAACATCCGTACTTGCGGATGACCCGCCCTTCCGCTGCCCTTGCCCTGCAAGGGTGATAACGTCCGTTCGCATGACCGCCATCGGCGCACACGGTAAACTTGCTGCGTGAATACTCCTACCTATACCGCTCAGGAACTTGCCGACCGTTTCGGCCTGCAGGTGCACGGCGACCCGTCGGTTGCCATCCATGGTGTTGCCACGCTGGCGCATGCCGGCCCCGGGCAGCTGACCTTCCTGGCCAATCCGCGCTACCGGGCTCAGCTGGCTGACAGCAAGGCGTCGATCGTGCTGCTGCGCGCCGATGACGCCGAGGCCGCGCCGGGGGCCGCACTGGTCGCCAAGGACCCGTACACCACCTTCGCCAAGATCGGCGCGCTGTTCGAGACCGTTCCGGTGCGCGAGCCCGGCATCCACCCCAGCGCGGTCATCGACCCCAGCGCGACGGTGGCCGCCAGTGCCCATATCGGACCGCACGTCTGCATCGGCGCACGCAGCGTGATCGGCGAGAGCTGCATCATCGGCGTCGGCAGCATCATCGGTGACGACTGCGTGGTCGAAGCTGGCACGGAACTGCTGGCGCGCGTCACCCTGGTTGCCCGGGTCAAACTGGGCAAGCGCGTGCGCATCCATCCGGGCGCCGTGCTCGGTGCCGAAGGCTTCGGCCTGGCAATGGACAACGGCCACTGGATCAAGGTGCCGCAGCTGGGCGGCGTGCGCATCGGCGACGATTGCGAGATCGGCGCCAACACCTGCATCGACCGCGGCGCACTGGAAGACACCACGCTGGACGAAGATGTGCGCGTGGACAACCTGGTGCAGATCGCCCACAACGTACAGATCGGCGCACACAGCGCCATCGCAGGCTCCACCGGTATTGCCGGCAGCGCCAAGATCGGCCGCTACTGCCTGCTAGGTGGCTCAGTCGGTGTAGTTGGCCACCTGGAAATCTGCGACCACGTCGTCATCACCGGCCGCTCGGTGGTGCGCAACTCGATTACCGAACCGGGCGAATACTCGTCGGGTACCCCTTTGACCGACAACCGCACGTGGCGCAAAAACGCCGCGCGCTTCAAGCAGCTCGATTCGCTGGCACGGCGCATCCTGGCTGTGAGCAAGGAGAAAGAATGAACGCACCACTGCAGATGCCCATCGACGTCAACACCATCCAGACGTTGATCCCGCACCGCTACCCGTTCCTGCTGGTCGACAAGGTTGTCGAACTGGATGTGGACGCCAAGCGCATCATCGCGCACAAGAACGTCACCATCAACGAGCCCTACTTCCAGGGTCACTTCCCGGGCCAGCCGATCATGCCCGGCGTGCTGATCATCGAAGCGCTGGCCCAGGCCGGCGGCGTACTGACCCAGCTCAGCCTTGGCCGCGATGCGCAGTCCAAGCTGTTCTACCTGGTCAAGGTCGACAATGTGCGCTTCATGAAGCAGGTGGTGCCTGGTGACGTGCTGGAACTGCATGTGCAGGTCAAGCGCATGATCCGCAACATGGCGGTCTACTACGGCGAAGCCAAGGTGGATGGTGAAGTGGTCGCACACGCCGAAGTGCTGTGCGCCGGCACCCGCGAATAATCTGCCCGGAGTAAACGATGAGCGATAGCGCCCCCCTGATTCACCCGACCGCGGTCATCGATCCTTCGGCCAAACTCGGCCAAGGCGTGCGCGTGGGTGCATTCACCCTGATCGGCGCCGACGTCGAGATCGGCGACGGCACCGAAGTGGGGCCGCATTGCAGCATCCACGGTCCGACCCGGATCGGTCGCGACAATCGCTTCATCGGCCACGTCGCGGTCGGCGGCGAGCCGCAGGACAAGAAGTTCGCCGGTGAACGCACCGAGCTGGTGATCGGAGACCGCAATGTGTTCCGCGAGTTCGTCACCCTCAGCCGCGGCACTGCCGGCGGCGGTGGCGTGACCAGCATCGGCAACGACAACTGGATGCTGGCCTACGTGCATGTCGCCCATGACTGCCATGTCGCCGACCACTGCGTGTTCTCCAACAACACCACGCTGGCCGGCCACGTCTCGGTCGGCAACTGGGTGATCATCAGCGGCTTCGCTGGTGCCCATCAGTTCTGCCGCATCGGTGACCATGCTTTCCTCGGCATGGGTGCACTGGTCACCGGCGATATCCCGCCGTTCACCATGGTCGGCATCGATGGCCACGGCCGTCCGCGCGGCATCAACAGCGAAGGCCTGAAGCGTCGCGGCTTCGACGCAGAGCGCATCAGTGCGATCAAGCGCGCTTACCGCACCATCTACGTCGCCGGTGTGCCGTTGGCCGAAGCCAAGCTGGCGCTGGCCGAGCAGGCGCAGAGCAGCGATGACGTCAAGCAGATGCTGGACTTCATCGAGCACGGCGAGCGTCCGCTGCAGCGATGAGCGCAGAGACTCGCGAATCGGGCTTGGGTCACGCGCGCAAGCCGCGCATCGCGCTGGTTGCCGGCGAGGCGTCGGGCGACCTGCTCGGCGCCGGCCTGATCAATGCCCTGCGTACGCGCTACCCCGATGCCGAATTTGCCGGCATCGGCGGCGATGTGATGCGCAATGCCGGCTGCGAAACCTGGTTTGATGCCAGCGAGCTGGCGCTGATGGGGCTGGCTGAAATCCTGCGCCATCTGCCGCGCCTGCTTAAGCTGCGCAAGGAATTCCGCCAGCGCGTGCTCGACTGGCAGCCGGATGTATTCATCGGCATCGACGCACCGGATTTCAATCTGGGCGTGGAAAAGTGGCTCAAGCAACGTGGCCTGCGTACCGTGCACTACGTCAGCCCCTCGGTCTGGGCCTGGCGTGAGAAGCGCGCGGAGAAAATCGGTGCCAGCGCTGATCTGGTGCTGTGCCTGTTCCCGATGGAACCGCCGATCTATGCCCGCCACGGTATTGACGCGCGCTTCGTCGGCCATCCGATGGCGGATGAAATCCCACTGCACAGTGATCGCACGGCAGCGCGGCAAGCGCTGGGCATTCCCGAGCAGGCAAAGCTGCTCGCGGTGCTGCCCGGCAGCCGTCTGGGCGAAGTGAGCCGGCTCGGCCCGCCCTTCTTCGCCGCCGCCTGGCAGCTGTGCGAGCAAGACCGCAGCCTGCATATCGTCGTGCCGGCGGCCAACGCCAAGTGCAAGACAATGATCACCGAGCAGATCCGCGGCGCAGCGCTACCCAGCGCGCGCCTGCACCTGCTCGACGGCAAGGCACGCGAAGCGATGATCGCCGCCGACGTGGTGATGCTGGCCTCCGGCACCGCCACCCTGGAGACCATGCTGGTAAAACGGCCGATGGTGGTTGGCTACCGCGTGGCCGAACTCACCTATCGCATCGTCAAGGCGCTTGGCCTGATCAAGGTCAATCGCTTTGCCCTGCCCAATGTATTGGCCGGCAAGGATCTGGCGCCGGAGTTGATCCAGCACGAATGCACCCCAGACAATCTGGCCGTCGCAGTACGTAACTGGTTTGAGCATCCCGATTGCGTCAGCGGCCTGCAGGACGACTACCAGCAGCTGCACCAGCAACTGCGCCAGGACGCCTCGGCACGCGCCGCCGACGCTGTCGCCGGGCTGCTGCAGGCGCCACGCAAGCAAGGCCAGCCGTGACCGCCAAGCGCACTCCCAAGGCAGCGGATGTCTCGCTGTCCTTGTTTGACGATGCCGCCTTGCTGGCACGGCAGGCCCCGCGCCTGGTTGCTGGCGTCGACGAAGCCGGGCGCGGCCCGCTGGCCGGCCCGGTGGCGGTAGCGGCCGTCGTGTTCGATCCCGAACGCCCGCGCATCAACGGCCTGGATGACTCCAAGGCATTGACCGCACTTCGTCGCGATCAACTCTACGAGCGCATCATCGAACGTGCGTTGGCTTACAAGATCGTGATGGTCGACGTAGCCGAGATCGACAGCCTCAATATCTTCCAGGCCACCATGCAGGGCATGCGTCTGGCGGTGGAAGGCGTGGCACATGTCGCCCAGTTCGCCCGCATCGATGGCAACAAGATTCCCAAGGGCCTGCCCTGTCCGGCCGAAGCACTGATCGGCGGTGACGCCATCGACCGCAGCATCATGGCCGCATCGATCCTGGCCAAGGTCAGCCGCGACCGCTTCATGCTGGAGCTGCACCAGCAGCATCCCGAGTACGGCTTCGACCAGCACAAGGGTTATGGCACCCCCTTCCATATGGCCGCGCTGCGCGCACATGGTCCCTGCCCGCAGCACCGGCGCAGCTTCGCCCCGGTACGTGCGAGCCTGGACGCTTCCTGAGTCACATGCCGCGCCGATCAGCGCGGCATGATCTTGATCCCCGGGTCGAGGTGGGTTGAGCCGATGCGCACGTCATACTTGATGTTGTTCTCGCTGGTCACGGCTTTTGCAACGATCAGCACTTCCTGCCGCCTGCCCATGCGCTGCGAATTGAAGTCCTTCTGTCCTGTGTTGCCCGCACTGCGGTAGTACGCGGCCGCACCGGGAGATTCGGCAAACGCCAACGCGAACGGGTCCAATACATCTTCTGAGGTGCGCCAGAGCACCTGCGTACCACTCCGCACCGTGCACACATCCGGAGTGACTACCGGTCCATTTGGACCAGACGCCACATCGACGTAGACCAGTTTGACGATACGCGGCGGTAGATTTTCCGTGCATTGCGACACTTCACCTGGAAGCGGCGGCTGCGTGGCGCAGGCAACAACGCCAGTAACCGTTCCGGTGGAGACGACAAGATAGAGCCACACTCTGTAGTTCATGACGGCCACTCCTCGCTGGGGTCCGCCGCCACGGACAGAAAAACCGGTCTTTACTCTTTACGCACGCCGCTGCCGACCAGCGCGTAACGCTGCAGCGACAGCAAGGCGTCGATGCGCTGTTGCGGTATGCCCTGCTTCAACGCGCTTTCGACGCAGCTGTGCGCACCCGCCTTGTCGCCGAGCAGGGTCAAGGTCTGCGCGCACCACAACGCGACCTCCGCTGCCTGCGTGCCCAGCGCGCGGGCAGCCTGCAGATCCTGCAGCGCGCGTGCACGCTCGCCCAGGTTGGCGCGGTACCAGGACAGCAAGGCCAAGGCATAAGCATCATCGCGGCGCACATCGACGTATTTCTGCGCCAGATGTGCCGCACGCAGATACGGTGCCTGTGCCTGTGCTGCGGTTGCGGGCGCCGCGGCCAGGGCATCGGCCAGATTGCCCCAGTGCAGATAGTCCTCCGGCTCCAGCACCGTCGCCTGTTGGAACAGTTCCGCAGCGACCGCGTATTCGCCGTGATCAAATTTCATCGTGCCAAGATTGGTCAATGCACCGGCATTGGGCTCGATCGACAAGGACATATTGAAGGCGTGCCCGGCCTGCGCGGTGTCACCTTGGGCCAGATACAAGCCACCCAGGCTACCCCATAGGCGACTATCTTCCGGCTGCAACACGGTGGCGGTCACAAACGCATCTATCGCCTTGGGCACATCACCGCGCAGCCAATGGTGGTAGCCCAGCAGTCGATAGATCTGCGCATCACTGGGCCGCGCCGCGATGGCCTGCTGGAACGACTGCAGCGCCTGCTCCTCCTTGCCAAGTGCAGCATAGGTGCGTGCTTGTCCGACCAGACCGTCGGCGCGCAGCGCCGGATCATCAATGACCTGCTGGTACAGCTGCAGCGCCTGTTCGTTCTGGCCACTGACGCGGGCGATCTCCGCCATTGCCAGACTCACCTCGCGCAAGCCGGGGTCCATCGCCTGCGCCCGCGCACAGGCCTGACGTGCGCGCTCAAACGCACCAGCGTCACTGACCCCCTCCAGCCGCGCGATCTGCGCGCGGCAAATGCCTGCCTGGGCCCGCGCGAAGTGCGGATCAATCGCCAGCGCCTGTGCAAACGCCGCCATCGCCCGCTCATTGCCGGCCTCGCCGATTGGTCGCTGCAGCAACGCCAAGCCGCGCAGATAAGCATCATAGGCGTTGACGTCGGTGGTCGGGCTCAAACGCTGCGCCACACCGGATGTCTTCCCGGGCAGATGACCGAGCAGGGCGTGCACGACCTGATTGGCTATCTCGCCCTGCAGCGCGAACACGTCGTTGATCTCGCGGTCATAGGTTTCCGCCCACAGGGTGAAGCCGGTCGTGGTGTCTGACAACCGCGCACTGATACGCACCCGCCCACCTTCCCGGCGCACACTGGCATCCAGCAGTGTCGCCACACCCAAACGGGCGCCGATCCGGCGCACATCGTCACCATCGACATCGCTGCCGGTAGGGACCGCGATCTGGCGCGCGGCCACTTTCAGACCCGGCACATTGGTCAAGGCGTCATGCATCTCGACCGCCAGACCATCGGCGAAATAGCGGTCAGCGGCATCGTCGCTGAGGCTGCTGAATGGCATCACCGCAATCGAAGCACCCGCCACAACCGGCGTGCGACTCCACCACCAGTAGCCCGCACCCAACAGCAGCAGCAACAATGCGCAGCCGATCAGGAACGCGCGTGAACGCATCCACGCCGGTAGCGATAACTTCGGTGCCTCCCGCCACCAGCGCGCAAAGCCTGATTTCTGCTGCTGTGGAAGCTCGGCCGGCAACCGGGGTTCAGCAGCGAACCGTCCAGTCGTTTCTTCTTCAGCTACTGGCAACACCGCCACGGCTGAATCTGCAATCGGCACTGAAGCCGCTGCCGCTGAATCGTTGTTCTCCGGCGGTAACAACTTGCCGATGAAACGGTAACCCAGGCCATGTTGGGTCTGGATGTAACGCGGCTCATGCGAATGGTCGTCAAGTACGGAACGTAACTGCGCGATGGCCCGGGTCAGCACACCCGGCGTCACATGCCGATGGCCCCAGACAGCATCCAGCAACTGGTCGCGCACCAGCAATTCATCGGCATGCCGCAGCAGCATCAACAGCACGGCGAATGCTTTTGGCTCCAGCGATTGATACTGGCCGTCACGGCTGAGCGTATGCGCCAGCGCATCCACGACGATGCCGTCGAAACGGTAGCGCTCGACCGCTTGTCCTGTGTCACCAGGGTCTTCGACCGCACCCATCGGCAAGCCCTCATGAATTCCTCAGAAACCAGCGCAATGACTGTCTGAAGGCTCCGCCCGCCATCATGACCAATGCTACGCCCAAGCGGATGCTGGCGCTGCGTTCTCCCCTCCCGGACGCCCCCCACCCGCAGGAGCACCACCATGTACGCCATCGACCCCCGCCTTCCGCTGCCGCAGGTTCTGGACCAGTACCCGAGCGGCTTTCCGCACCGTCGCAGCCATGTGAACGATTACGTGTTGGTTCCGCGTGAAGTCGATCATTTCAATCGCTTGTTAGCCCGGCTCGGCCGCATCCAGCCGCCATTGCAGACCGACCAGCTGGCCACCGCTGCCCGCAACCTGAACAACGCCGCCCGGGACGACAGCGCCTCGCCCTGCATCGAGCAGCGAATGCGCCACGCCCACCTGCTGGAACAGCTACTGCAGGAGAGCGACTGGGAGCCCGCTGCCGAGGTGAGCTGCGAGCTGCATATGGTCATTGCCTATCTGCACGCCAGCCACCAGCTGATCCCCGACTCGGTCCCCGGCGTCGGGCAGCTGGATCAGGCCATCGTGATCGACACCGCCTGGCCGAAACTGGCCGGCGAAGTCGCCAACTTCCTCGACTACCAGCGTCTGCGCCAGCTGGAGGCCGAACGCCAGGGCCGCGGCTACCATGACATCGCCTTCAACCGCCGCAGCTGGCTGGAACTGCGTGAGATCGAAGCCCGCCTGCATGAACACCAGCGGCGGGTGCGTGAAAGCAGCTACGCACCTGAACCGCTCAGCTACTTCCGTATCCACTGACCGCGACACCGACAGGGCTCCAGCCAGACCCTCCAAGCACATGCTGGAGCCCTGCCGCGCGGGGCTTGGCGACCAAGCCCACCGGGCCCACGGCCGTCCTGATAGTGTGCACATGCGGGCCGCTGGCCCGGGCCGGCGCGCGTAGCGGGCATGTCAAGCCTTGCCCCACCCCGCCCCCGTCGCTACCCTGCACCGGCATACTTCTGGCTCCGCATGTCTACTTCTTCCCGCTTCGTCCATCTCCACGTCCACACCGAATTCTCGATGGTGGACTCCACCATCCGCGTACCCGCCAAACCCGATCAGGCCGACCCCAAGAAGGCCAAGCAGGCCAACCTGCTGAGCCGCTCGGTCGAAATGAAAGCGCCGGCATTGGCCGTCACCGACCTGAACAACATGTTCGCGCTGGTGAAGTTCTACAAGGCTGCCGAAGGCGTGGGCATCAAGCCCATCGCCGGCGCCGACCTGCTGATCACCGAGGACGGCCAGGACCCCTGGCGCATGACCTTGCTGTGCCGCGACCGCGAGGGCTACCTGAGCCTGTCGCGCCTGCTCACCCGTGCGTGGATGGAAGGCCATCGCAACGAGGGCGGCGTCGCCGTGCATCCACAGTGGCTGAAGGACGGCTGCAAGAATCTGTTCGCGCTGGCCGGCCGCCACAGCCTGGCCGGGCGTCTGGCCAATGATGGCCGCCACGATCTGGCCGAGCAGCAGCTCGCCGACTGGCAGCGCGTGTTTGGCGACGGCCTGCACCTGGAACTGACCCGCACCGGTCGCGATGGCGAGGAAGCCTTCAACCAGTTCGCACTGCAGGCTGCCGGCCAACGCGGCCTGCCGGTGGTGGCGACCAACGATGTGCGCTTCCTGTCGCCGGATGATTTCTACGCGCACGAAGCGCGCGTCTGCATTTCCACCGGCCGCGTGCTGGACGACCCAAAGCGTCCACGTGAGTACAGCGCCGAGCAGTACCTGAAGACGCCGGAACAGATGTGCAAGCTGTTCGCCGACATCCCCGACGCGATCGACAACACCCTGGCACTGGCCGAGCGCTGCAACGTCGAAATGCGGCTGGGCACCTACTTCCTGCCCAACTATCCGGTGCCCGACGACCAGACCCTGGACAGCTGGATCCAGAAGATCTCGCGCGACGGCCTGGAAGAGCGCCTGCAGGTGCATCCAATTGCTGCCGGCATGACCCGCGAGGACTATGACGCGCGGCTGGAGTTCGAGCTCAACACCATCATCAAGATGGGCTTCCCCGGCTACTTCCTGATCGTGGCCGACTTCATCCAGTGGGGTAAGAACCAGGGCATTCCGATCGGTCCGGGCCGTGGTTCCGGTGCCGGTTCGCTGGTGGCCTGGGCGTTGAAGATCACCGATCTGGATCCGCTGCCCTACAACCTGCTGTTCGAGCGCTTCCTCAACCCGGAACGCGTGTCGATGCCCGACTTCGACATCGACTTCTGCATGGATCGCCGCGACGAGGTGATCGACTACGTTGCACGCAAGTACGGCCGCGAGCGCGTCAGCCAGATCATCACCTACGGCACCATGGCGGCCAAGGCGGTGGTGCGTGATACCGGCCGCGTGCTCGGCTTCCCGTATGGTCTGGTCGACGGCGTTTCCAAGCTGATCCCCAACATCCTCGGCATCCACCTGAAGGATGCGTTGGGCAAGGGCAAGGAAGGCACGAGTTCGGAAATGGCCTCGGCCGAGCTGATCCAACGCTACGAGTCCGAAGACGACGTCCGCGACCTGATCGACCTGGCCCTGCAGCTGGAAGACCTGACCCGCAACGCCGGCAAGCATGCCGGCGGCGTGGTGATCGGGCCGGAGCCGCTGAGCGAGTTCTGCCCGCTGTACGCCGAACATGACGATGGCGGCATCGGCAAGAACCCGGTCACCCAGTTCGACAAGAACGACGTTGAAGAAGTCGGCCTGGTGAAATTCGACTTCCTCGGCCTGCGCACACTGACCATCATTGATTGGGCGGTGAAGGCGATCAACAAGCGCCACGAGCGCGCCGGCATTCCGCCGGTCGATATCGCCCATATCCCGCTCGACGACGCACCGACCTACAAGGACATCTTCGCCAACGGCAATACCGGCGCGGTGTTCCAGTTCGAATCCTCAGGCATGCGCCGCCTACTGAAGGACGCGCGCCCCGACCGGTTCGAAGACCTGATCGCACTGGTGTCGCTGTACCGCCCCGGCCCGATGGACCTGATTCCCTCCTTCAACGCGCGTAAGCACGGCCAGGAAGAAATCATCTATCCCGATCCGCGTACCGAAGCCATCCTGAAAGACACCTACGGCATCATGGTGTATCAGGAGCAGGTGATGCAGATGGCGCAGATCGTCGGCAATTACTCGCTGGGCGGCGCCGATCTATTGCGCCGTGCGATGGGCAAGAAGGTGCCGGCGGAAATGGCCAAGCACCGCGAGATCTTCCGCGAAGGTGCGGCCACCGGCGGCGTCGACGGCCCCAAGGCCGACGAAATCTTCGACTTGATGGAGAAGTTCGCCGGCTACGGTTTCAATAAGTCGCACGCCGCCGCCTATGCATTGGTCAGCTACCAGACCGCCTGGCTCAAGCGTCACTACCCAGCCGAGTTCATGGCCGCGACGCTGTCCTCGGACATGGACAACACCGACAAGGTGGTCGGCTTCCTGGCCGAGGTGAAGAACCTAGGCCTGACCGTGCTGCCGCCGCGCGTCAACGACTCGGCCTATATGTTCGAGGCCGCCAACGCCGACACCATCCGTTATGGCCTTGGCGCGATCAAGGGCGTCGGCCAAGGTGCCTGCGAAGCGGTAGTCGAGCAACGCGAGCGCGGCGGCGAGTACGCCTCGCTGCTGGATTTCTGCGCACGCGTGGAATCGGGCAAGCTCAACCGCCGCACGCTGGAAGCGATGATCAACTGCGGTGCCTTCGACGGCATCGGCAAGAACCGCGCGACGCTGGCGCTGCAGCTGCCGGAGGTGATCAAGGCCACCGAGCAGATGGCCCGCGAGAAGGCCTCCGGGCAGAACTCGCTGTTCGGCGCACCGGACCCGGTCAGCACCGCCAGCCAGCTCGACCTGCCCGAGAGCAAGGAATGGCCGCTGGCACAGCTGCTCAATGGCGAACGCGAGACCCTGGGCTTCTTCCTCAGCGGCCATCCGTTCGACCCTTACGCCGATGACGTCAAGGAACTGGTCGGCACCGACCTCGGCGGACTCGACAAACTGATTGCACCGGCCTTCCCCTCCAAGGACGGCGAGAAGCGCGCCTGGCGTCAGGAATCCCCGGTGATTCTGGCGGGCATGGTCATTGGCGTGCGCCGCAAGGGCGACAGCCAGGTCTTCGTGACACTGGAAGACGGCAAGGGCCGGGTCGAATGCAGCGCGTTCTCCGATGGCCTGGCCGAATTCGGTCATCTCATGACCAAGGACCGCATCCTGGTGGTCAAGGGCGGTCTGCGCGAAGACGAGTTCAACGGCGGCTATGCCCTGCGCATGCGCCAATGCTGGGACTACGAGCAGCTCTGCGCCGACCACGCGCTGCGCCTGTCGATGCGCGTGGATGGCCGCGGCGGCCCGATCTGGCAACGGATCGACGCCCTGCTCGCCACCGCCCGCCCGGGCCGTACCCCCCTGCGCCTGGACCTGCTGCTCAACGGCAAGCCCGGCAGCATCGCCGGCATGCTCGACCTCGGCAGCAGCGGCTCGGTGCGGGTCACGCCCAAGCTGCTCGACGCCCTGCGCGAGGACCCGGCCGTGCGCCGGGTCAAGGTCAAGTACAGCCCGCCCTGGGCCAATTGATTGTCCGGACGGACGCGTACGGGTTGATACGGCGCGTTCGGCTACACTTCCCCCCTTTCATTGCTGACGGTTTCCGATGAATCCGAACTACCTCGATTTCGAGCAACCCATCGCCGATCTGGAATCCAAGATCAAGGACCTGCGCAATGCCAGCGCCGGGCCGGCGGTCAATGTCGATGCTGAGGTCAAGGCGCTGGAAGACAAGCTGCGCCTGCGTACTGCCCAGATCTTCCGCAACCTGTCCTCGTGGCAGGTGCTGCAGGTGGCCCGCCACCCGTCGCGCCCCTACCCGCTCGACTACATCCGCATCTTCTGCGATGAGTTCCAGGAACTGGCCGGCGACCGCGCCTTTGCCGACGACAAGGCCATTGTTGGCGGCCTGGCCCGCATCGGCGGCCGCTCGGTGATGCTGATCGGCCACCAGAAGGGCCGCGACACCAAGGAAAAGGTGCGCCGTAACTTCGGCATGCCCAAGCCCGAGGGCTACCGCAAGGCCCTGCGCCTGATGAAGATGGCCGAACGTTTCGGCCTGCCGGTACTGACCCTGATCGACACCGCAGGCGCCTGGCCGGGCATCGACGCTGAAGAGCGTGGCCAGTCCGAAGCCATCGCCCGCAACCTGATGGAAATGGCCGAGCTGAAGGTGCCAGTGATCTGCACCGTGATCGGCGAAGGCGGCTCCGGCGGCGCACTGGCACTGGGCGTGGGCGACCGTACCCTGATGCTGGAATACAGCGTCTACTCGACCATCAGCCCGGAAGGCTGCGCCTCCATCCTGTGGAAGGACGCCGGCAAGGCCAAGGACGCCGCCGAGCAACTGGGCATGACCGCCCCGCGCCTGAAGAGCCTGGGCCTGATCGACAAGATGATCCGCGAGCCGATCGGCGGCGCCCACCGCAACCCCACGCAGATGGGCAAGCGCCTGAAGGCCGTACTACTCAATGAGCTGGACGCACTGGAAAAGCTGCCGGTCGACGAACTGCTGGCACGCCGCTACAAGCGCCTGCGCAGCTACGGTGCCTACGAAGCGGCCTAAGCCACTTCCGCCACAGGGACACACGGATGAGTCCGATCATTCTGCTTTCGCTGATCCTGCAGGTCGCCTGCTGCGTGCACGTCGTGCGCACCGGGCGACCGCTGTACTGGATCTTCATCCTGCTGTTCTTCTCCTATCTGGCAGTGCTGATCTACGTGATCGCCGAAGTGCTGCCGGACCTGCGCAACAGCCCGACCGCGCGTCGCGGCCTGCGCCAGGTCCGCGACCAGATCGACCCGCAGCGCGGCAAGCGCCAAGCCGACCAGCGCCTGCGGGTTTCCGACACCGCCGACAACCGCAGACGCCTGGCCCAGGAACACCTGGACCGCGGCGAATATGCCGAAGCGGCGACGCTGTACGAAGGTGCGCTGCGCGGACTGCACAGCGAGGACCCGGACCTGATGCTGGGCCTGGCCAAGGCCCAGTACGGCCTGCAGCAGCCGGCACAGGCACGCAAGACGCTGGAAGCGCTGATCGCGGCCAACCCCAGTTTCCGCTCGCATGACGGCCACCTGCTGTATGCCCGTACCGTGGAGGACAGCGCGGACATTCCTGCCGCCCTGCACGAGTACGAGGCGATGATCGGTGGCTACCCCGGCGAGGAAGCACGGCTTCGCTATGCCTTGTTGCTCAAGCGCGCCGGCCGCGACGACGACGCAGCCAGGCAACTGCAGAACATCCTCGACCGCGCCGAGACCTCGCCGCGCTATTACCAGCAGGCGCAGCGCGCCTGGATCGATGCCGCACGCAAGGAACTGCGGCAGCTGACGCCGGCAGGCTGAGCGCAGGACCATGGCTTTTGTAGGAGCGGCGTAAGCCGCGAAGCTAGTCCTGCTGAAGTCCTTGGCACCTGCGCCATCTGGTGATGTACTTGCTTCGCGGCTTACGCCGCTCCTACAAATACGGTATCCGCCTGCTTGCTGGCACCGGATTGTGGCGACGCGATGCACCGATGGACTGTGTTATCTGCCTTCTCCCCATCCCCGGCGAGGCCAAGCAGCATGATCACCAGCCTGAAAGTCGTGTTGATCGCCATCAGCGTGCTCGCCAGCATGTACCTGATCGCCTGCGCCCTGCTCGCCTTCAATGCCCGCAGCATGCTTTACCACCCGACCCCGCGCAGTGCCGATGTACCGCACTGGACCATGCCGCGCGGCGATGCCGACATCATCGTCTCCAGCAACCGGCAGCACAGCACGCAGATCGTGCTGTATTTCGGCGGCAATGCCGAAGACGTCTCGCAGGCCCTGCCGATGCTGCAGCAGGGCTTCCCAGATGCTGCCATCCACGCCATGCACTACCGCGGCTATGGCGGCAGCAGCGGCTCACCGACCGAAGCCACGCTTACTGGCGATGCCTTGGCGCTGTATGACAGCACCAGCAACGGTCACGCACACGAGATCATCGTGGTTGGCCGCAGCCTCGGCTCGGGCGTCGCCGTGCAACTCGCGGCTGCGCGCCCGGTTCAACGCCTGGTGTTGATCACGCCTTACGACAGCATCGGCGGCCTGGCTGCGCGCATGTTCCCGGCCTTCCCGGTGCGCCTGCTGCTACGCGATCACTACGACTCATGGCGTCACGCCGCCCGGATCACTGCCCCAACCACCTTGATCATCGCCGGCAGGGATGAGGTGATTCCGAATGCGAGTTCGTTGCGACTGCTGCGCGAATTCCGGCCCGGCGTGGCGCAGGCCGTGACCATCGCTGATGCCGATCACAATGATGTGTTTGCCTTTCCGCAGTTTGCGGAGGCCTTGCGGGGGCAGTAAGGGTCACAAGCTCCCCCCCTCCCCAGCCCTCCCCTTGGCTGCGCCAACGGGAGGGGGCAGAGCTCAAGCCCTCCCTTTGGCGCAGCCAAGGGGAGGGTTGGGAGGGGTGCCTTTGATCTTCGCAGCCCCCAAAAAAACTCAGAACGGCTTCGCCAGCACCAGATAGACAATCGCAATGAACAGCACCAGCGGCAGCTCATTGAACCAACGCAGCGTGCCCGAGGACGGCAGCGCCTTGCCCTTGATCGTGCCCTTCAACCAACGCCCGGTGAAGGTGAAGTACACCATCAGCAACACCACCAATCCCAGCTTTGCATGCAGCCAACCAGCAGCGCCCGGCGCCACCATGGTCGGAAACTCCGGCAACACCTTGTAACCCAGCCACAGCACCAGCCCAAGGATGAAGGCAATGCCAAACATCACGTGGCCAAACCGGTACAGACGCTTACCCATCAACTGCAGTCGTTCCACCACCTGCGGCTGCCCCGCAGCCTCGGCGATGTTGACCAGGATCCGCGGCAGGTAGAACACCGCCGCCATCCACGCCACCACAAATACAAGGTGGAAGGTCTTTACCCAAAAATACGACTGCATGCGCTGGCTCCATCGGCGGCGTAGGATGAGCGCCATTTTCGCCCATTCGCACAAGACACGCACATGCAGGACAAGCAGTACGACGCCGATTACTTCCAACGCTGGTATCGCCGCGACGATATCGGCGGCGCAGCACGCCTGGCGCGCAAGGTGCAGCTGGCCGTGGCTGCGGCCGAGTACTACCTGGAGCGCCCGATCCGCAGCGTGCTCGATGTCGGCTGCGGTGAAGGCGCCTGGCGTGCGCCCTTGCTCAAGCTGCGGCCCAAGCTGCAGTACATGGGTTTTGACAGCAGCGAGTATGTGGTGCGCCGCTATGGCCGCACCCGCAACCTGCATCTGGCCAGCTTCGGCGACTTCCAGTGGCTGCGCCCGTGCGCGCCGGTCGACCTGCTGGTCTGCTCGGACGTGATCCACTACGTGCCCAGCCGCGAACTGCGCAAGGGCCTGCCCGGCCTGGCCGAACTCTGCGGCGGGGTCGCCTTCCTGGAGGCATTCACTGCCGAGGACGAGTTCCATGGCGACCACGACGGCTTCCAGCAGCGCCCTGCCCGTTGGTACAAGCGCCAGCTGCGCGAAGCGGGCTTCCGCGGCGTTGGCTCGCATTGCTGGCTGGGGCCCGCATTCAGCGAAGACATCGCCGCGCTGGAAAGGGCCGACTAAAGGCCGATACCGGCTTAACTCGCGCTCTGCGATAGTGCGCTATGCTGCACAGCATCATATGACTGTACATATTGGGACGTCATGCTTTATCAACTGCATGAATTGACCCGCAACCTGCTTGCGCCCTGGGTTCACCAGGCGCAGGCAAATGCGGCGTTCTTCAATAATTCGGGCCACTGGTGGTCGTCGATGCCGGGCGCTGATCGCTTCGCGGCGATGAACGAGCTGTTCCATCGCCTCGGCAAGGATTATGAGAAGCCCGAATGGGGCATCCACGAGCTGGAGCTTGATGGCGAGATCGTGCCGATCGCCCAGCTCACCGAAGTGGAGAAGCCGTTCTGCAAGCTGCTGCGCTTCAAGCGCCACAGCAATGAAACCTCCAAGGTTGAAGCCCTGCTCGCCCAGCCCATCGTGCTGGTGGTGGCGCCGCTGTCTGGCCACCACGCCACGTTGCTGCGCGACACTGTGCGCACCTTGCTGCGCGACCACCGCGTCTATGTGACCGACTGGGTCGACGCGCGCATGGTGCCGGTGGAACAGGGCGAGTTCGGCCTGGACGACTACATCGAGTACGTGCAGGAATTCATCCGCCACCTCGGCGCCGACAACGTGCACGTGGTCAGCGTCTGCCAGCCGACCGTGCCGGTATTGGCTGCAGTGTCACTGATGGCCAGCCGTGGTGAAACCACGCCGCGCTCGCTGGTGATGATGGGCGGGCCGATCGATGCGCGTTGCAGCCCGACCGCGGTCAACAACCTGGCGACCCGCAACCCGATGTCGTGGTTCGAGAACAACGTCATCCACACCATTCCGGCGCCGTATCCGGGCCAGGGTCGTCGCGTCTATCCGGGCTTCCTGCAACACGCCGGCTTCATGTCGATGAATCCCAGCCGCCACCTGATGTCGCATTGGGATTTCTACACCGACCTGGTCAAGGGCGACCTTGACGATGCCAATGCGCATCGCCGTTTCTACGACGAATACAACGCCGTGCTGGACATGCCGGCGCAGTTCTACCTGGACACCATCCGCGTGGTGTTCCAGGAGTTCCTGCTGCCGCGGGGCGAATGGTATGTGCGCGGCGAACACGTCGACCCGTCGGCGATCCGCGACACCGCCCTACTGAGCATCGAAGGCGAGCTGGACGATATCGCCGGCCTCGGCCAGACCGAAGCCGCGCAGGCGCTGTGCACCGGCATCCCGGCCTCGCGCCGCGACCACTTCATCGTCGAAGGCGCCGGCCACTACGGCATCTTCAGCGGCCGCCGCTGGCGCGAAGTGGTGTACCCGAAGATGCGCGATTTCTTCAGTGCCCAGTCCGCACAACCGGCGGCAAAGAAGGCCAGGAAAGCCAGCAGCAACGTAACCCCGCTGCGCCGCCGCGCCCAGCGCTGAACCGGCTTGAGCCCCTCTCCCTGCGGGGTGAGAGGGGCAGCTTGCGAACCATTGGTTCGCTGCCCATCGAACGCCCTTGCGCCAGCGCGAGGGGCGCGGAGCGGGGGTTGGGGGGAGGGTAAATCGAAGCAAGACGGTTTCGGCAATAGCAGTGCCGCCGAAGCTGACAAGCAAACCCCAAGGCCCCGGCACTCCCGGGGCCTTCCGCATTCAAGAAACCGCCTTCAAGCCCACAACCCCCAACACGATCACAGCCAGGCTAAGCAAACGCGCCGTACTGCGCGACTCACCAAAGAACAGCATGTTCACCAGCACCGCAGCCGCCGTTCCCAAGCCAATCCAGACCGCATAGGCAATGCTCAACTGGATGTAACGGAACGACTGGTACAGCAGCACGAACGAAGCACCGAACCCGCCAAAGAACAACACAGCGTTCAACAGACTCTTGCGCCCGCTGTAACGCTTCAGGCCAATCACGCCTACCGTCTCCATCAAGGCCGCGACGATCACCAGAAACCAGCCCATATCAGCCTCCCTGCCCCTCTGCTTCAGACGCGGCGGCAGCCTTGCCATCGGCCAGTTTCAGCGCGATCACACCCGCCACCAGCACCGCCATGAACACGCCCTTGGCCAGGCTGAAGCTGCCATCGAACAGGAAAATATCCATCAACGCCGTGCCCACCGTGCCGACGGCGGCAAACACCGCATACACCGTGCCGGTCGGCAATGATTCGCAGGCCTTGGCCAGCCAATGAAAGTCCACCACGATCACCGCGATGATCGGAATCCAATGCCACCATGCGGCAGCCACATTGAAGCCATACACCCAGACCAGCTCGAACAGACAGGTCAGGGCCACGTAGAACCAGCCTTTACCGGCCATGGCGCTCTCCACAAAAAAATCGCCACCAGCATAACGCGAGGTAGTGCCGAGCCATGCTCGGCAGGGGCTTTAACAGCAATCCAGAATTGTAGGAGCGGCGTCTGCCGCGAAGCTGGCAACAATGGTTGGTCAGGCATTTCTGCAATCTGGCCATCTACCAGCTTCGCGGCTGACGCCTCTCCTACACAATGGTCTATCTGTAACGCCTCTGCCGAGCATGGCTCGGCTCTACAAATAACGAGGGCGCCATCGGCGTCCTCGTCTGCATTCCTTCAATCCGCTGTGCTTACAACCGCACCAGCAGATGCTTGGCCATGGCGCCGTGCAGCTTGCCGATGCCACGTGCCAGATGCAGGGTGCCGAACAGCAGCAGCACGCCTACACCCACCGACACCGGCCACAACCAGAACGCATTGCCGACATTGACGCCGTCGATCCAGATCCCCATCGGCAGGTTGGAGAACAGCGAGACCAGCGGTGCGAAAACCAGCGCCAACGACGTCGACAGCAAGGTCGTCGCCACGGTGAAGTACAGGATGCCCAGCGGCAGCATCAGCAAGAAATACAGCATGGTCAGCCAGGTGCGCCCGTCCGAGAACATCGCACCGATGCGCTGCAGCCAACCCTGGCTGCGATCGGTATAGGTCGGACGACGCGGCATGCGCACGCCCAGCATGGTTTCGATGATGCGGCCCTCAACCAGCGACAACACCCGCACCGAGCCCAGGAACAGCAGCAAGACCGGAATACCAATGATCACGATCAGCAGCGATACCGACAGCGACAAACCGGTAACCACCCAGGTAAAGAAGAAAATGCCGGTAGCCAACGACAACAGCATGTAAAACAGCGCGCCATACGTGTGCGGGTCCATCGCCACACCGAAGAAGCGTGCCAGCAAGGAGCGCGGTGCCGGCTCGCGAGCCGGTGCAACTGCACTGTGCTCAACCGGCGACGCGGTGCTGTCTGCCGTCGCAATCGCGACAGGCGGCACGGCCCGTGCCGCAGGCCGCGGTGTACGCAGCGCGCGATTCACCGTCACTTCGGTTTCGCGGTAGATCTCGGCCACTTCTTCCGGTGCGCCGTAACTGCCGGCGACACCGGCAATCACCTCGGCCTCGCTCTTGCCCGGCTGCTCGGCCAGCTCCGAGCGCAGGTACTCCTCCGCGTCGTACAGCGCGTCCTGGATCATCGCCAGGTCAGCCCCACTCAATGCAGCACGCAGCTGATCCAGGTACTCGGGAATCGTCGTCGGCAGCGCTCGCGCGGTGTATTCGGTATTCATCAGTTGATTCCTTCCAGTACGGACTCGACCGAGTCCCGGGTGGCATTCCACGCTGCTATCCACTGCCGCAGTGCGGCGCGGCCGTCGTCATTGATGCGGTAGTAGCGCCGCGGCGGTCCGGCCACCGATGGCTCCACATGACTTTCCAGCAGGCCCGCGCCTTCCAGATTGCGCAGCACCGGGTACAACGCGCTCTGTTTGCCGCTGAGCACCCCGTCGCCAACCCGCTCCAGCTCCTTGGCAATCAGATAGCCGTACAGCGGCTCCGGCGCCTTGGCCAGCACCGCCAGCAAGGCCAGCGACACCGTGCCTGTGCTCAATTCCTTCTGGAACTTGCGTAGATGGGCATCCAACTCAGTCATGGCCTTCACTCCTGCCGACTAGCGTGAAGCAGATACTAGTACTTAGTTCGCTATAGTGAATATGCCGGTAGTCACCCCCACCTCGGTCACGAGGCTGGCGGGCGGCACGGGCAATCGCGCAGAATCGGGACACACCCAACTGGAATGCGCCCGATGACGCTACGCCCCTGCCTGCTTGCGCTGGCTCTGTCGCTATCCCCGCCGCCGCTGCTGGCGGCCGACGCCCCCGCCAAGTACCGCAGCGCGCAGGAGATCATCGATGCCGCCCCGGCCAGCGACTGGCACAGCCCGGCAGCGGAGAACACGTTGTACATGGATCTGGAAGGTGGCCGCGTCATCATCGAATTGGCCCCGCAGTTCGCCCCCGAGCACGCCGGCAACATCCGCACCATGGCCAGGGAGCACTTCTGGGACGGACTGAGCATCTACCGATCACAGGACAATTTCGTGGTCCAGTTCGGCGACGCCGATGCGGACGATGCGGCCAAGGCGAAGTCGATGGGCAGCGCCAAGACCCACCTGCCTGCAGAGTTCCAACGTCCGCTGGAAGGGCTGGCCTTCACCGCCCTGCCCGACCGCGACGGCTGGGCCGCCAGGACCGGCTTCGTCGGCGACTTCGCAGTCGGTAGTGATGGCAAGAACGCTTGGTTGGCGCATTGCTATGGCGCACTCGGTGCCGGTCGCAACAACGATGAGGACAGCAGCGTCGGTGCGGAACTTTATGTGGTCACCGGTCAATCGCCGCGCCAGCTGGACCGCAACATCACCCTGGTAGGTCGCGTGCTCAAGGGCATGGAGCTGCTGAGCACCATCAAGCGCGGTCCCGATCCGATGGGCTTCTACGAAAACCCCGCACAGCGTACGCAGATCAAGGCGATCAACTTGGCCAGCGAATTGCCTGCCGCGCAGCGGGTAAACCTGCAGGTGTTGCGCACCGATTCGAAGACTTTCGCCGATGCGGTGGAGGCTCGTCGCAATCGTGTGGATGGCTTCTACAAGCGCGCCGCTGGACATATCGACCTGTGCAACATTCCGTTGCCGGTACGGGTCAGGTAACAGCAGCCTTGTAGTGCCGAGCCATGCTCGGCAGAGGCTTTACCGGGAACATCCATTGCCGGGCAAGGCTCGGCACTACGCCCCCTCCCTTTCGCGTAGCGAAGGGGAGGGTTGGGGAGGGGTTGGCTCTTCGCTGGCTGGTCCAGTTGGAGCTTCGCGGCGAATGGCCCGGGGCCACCCAGCGGTACTCCAACAAAAGCGCAGAGCGAAGGTGCTCGGGTTGCCGGCAAAGCCCCTGCCGAGCATGGCTCGGCACTACAGGTACGCCGCTTGACATACCCAGGCAATCAGGCGCTTAATCAATTAACTAATTAGTTAACTGACTACCCATGCCCGCCGACCAGATCTTCGAAGCCCTTGCCTCACGCCCACGCCGCGAGATCCTGGCCTATCTGTCAGCACAGGAGCTCACCGCTGGCGAGATCGGCCAGCGTTTCGAGATGAGTGCGCCGGCCATATCGCGCCATCTCTCGGTTCTCGCCGCCGCCGGACTGGTCATGAGCGAGCGCCGCGGTCAGTTCGTGTTCTACCGGCTTACCCCCGACAACATGGTCAACACCTTGAGTCGCTTTGCCTTCGAGGTCTGCCCAACCGCCGGGCCGCTGCAGCGCGAATCACGTCGCAACGCCAAAACCAAGGCAAAACCTGCCAGCTGACAACCACGAGGCATCGCATGGAACGCAGTCGCACTCCCAACGAAAGCAGTTTTCCGCATGTCTCGATCAATGCCAGTGATGGCAGCCGTGCCGCGGAGGTCACACTACTGACCCAACTCGATGTAGGTGCTGGCGATGCAGTTGCAACAGCAGCAGGGGCACGCCAGGCCCAGCATGCGCATTTCAACGATGCCCTGGATGAGCCTTCGGCACGGCTGTCAGCTCCCGACCTAGCTGCCGGCGACAACGCCGCGCTGTACACGTTCTCGGTGGGCCGCCATGGTCATCCATTCCATCGTCATGCTGCACCGCGCGTGTTCACCGCGATCAGCGGCAGCGGCGGCGCGCGCCTGCGTTTCATCGCCGCCGGTTCGGCCTGCGACACGCCGCAGAATATCCAGCAGGCCCTGCGCCACGTCGAGATTCCCGCCGATTGTCTGTTCACGGTGCGCATGGCCGCTAACACCTGGCACCGGTTTGAGCCGCTGCGCGGCAATGACAGGCATCCAGCCCTGTTCGCGGTTTCATGCCATCCGGACGAAACTGCAGGCGCGCTGGATCCCAAACTGCATGCACAGGTCATGCACGGCGAGGCCGACCTCGCCAGTCTCACTGAACTGATGCCGGCAGCACTGCAGCAGCACACACAACAGGCGCAGGTGTGGACCAGCGTACTCAGCTTCGATCCGCTGCCCCGGCAAGCCTGGGCCTGTGCGCTTCTGCGCCGCCACGCCGGGCAGCTGCGCCAACTGCTGGTGCAACGCCACCCGCGAAGCGGCACTACATCGCACAAGCTCCCCACCTTGCGAGCGAATAGCACACATCAACTGCCGCCGAACTCACTGTTGGCCAAGCAACTGGCGAGTTACCACCATCAGGATCACGTGGATGTTCAGATCGATCAATGCTGGCTGATCGGTAGCAATCCGGAACAACTACTGGCAGCGTTGCTCGCAGCCTTCATCCAACAACCCGCCGGCAGCGTCAGCGGCCTGATGCGGCTACGGAATCTATTGGCGCGGCCGTTGCGACTGCGCACCTCGTCCTTGGGCTGCCCGGTGTCGTCGCTATTGAGCGATGCGCCAACACAACGTTTTGCCCAACGTTTCCCGGTACTGGCCTCTTCCATCAGTGCCAACTCGGCGCAGGTGCTGCTCGGTGCCGATGATCGCCACCTGCAGTTCCGTTCCAGCGTCGCGGTGCAGCGCGATGGCGAGCTGATCACTTTCAGCCTTTCCACCCGCGTGCATTGCCGCAACCCCTTCGGGCATCTGTATATGGCAGCGGTGGACCCGATGCATCACCATTTCATCGCACCGAAGATGCTGAGGACCGCGGTAGATTGCCTGCTTGAGGAAGCCGCAGTTACCCAACAAGCTGGCACTGCAGCCATCGCGACGATGTGAACAACGGCATCGTTCAGACAATGGGACGATGCAGGCAATAAACGGTGACTACCGAAGCCGCCTGTATCGCAGTAGTTTGGCGATTCGTTCCGAAGGAGGCTGCCATGGCCCACGTCACCATTGAATCAACGGGAAGCAACTACGCCCATCGCATCAGCAACGGCGTCCACAGCCTTGTTGCGGATGAGCCAGCCCGGCTGGGCGGCGAGGATGCTGGCATGGCGCCATTCGACCTGTATCTGGCATCACTGGCAGCCTGCACCGCAATTACCTTGCGGATGTATGCAGAGAAAAAAGGCTGGGAGCTGGGTGAGTTCAACGCCGAGCTAACCTCCAGCCGCGATGAAGCCGGTAAGCTGCAGGTGCACCGCATTCTTTCCGCTACCGGCGCGTTGACTGGCGAGCAATGGGAACGGCTACTGGACGTAGCCACCCGCACACCGGTCACCAAGGTGATGGGCGAAGGTGCGACCATCACCAGCGAACACCGCGCCCTGAAGAGTTGAGACGCCATGTTTACGATTGTTGTTATCTGGGATGCAGACAACGCCGAAGTGACGCAGTGGGATGAGACCCCATGGGTCACCACTTTCAAGGATCGCGAAGTGTCGTTGCGTGCTGGGCCGCGTGAGCGTGTGGATGCCAATGGCGTCAGCAGCCAGGTGGCGGTCTATCTGCCCGATGAGTTCAACGAAGAAGAGTTCCAGGAACTGTTTGCCGCGCATGAGAAGCGCATTCCCGAGCTGCATCTGCATGGCTGATGCCTGATGTGGGTGGCTTGTTTGTAGGAGCGGCGTAAGCCGCGAAGCTGGCCATGTTTCAGATCATCAGCTTCGCGGCTGACGCCGCTCCTACAAAACTGTTGATTAGTTCTTTTTGCGGCGGCGCCACCACAGGCGCAGCAACCATGCCAGGAAGCTACCAACCAGAATCAACGGCAGCAGGCCTGCGACGATGCGGATCACATAGGCCACGCTGGTGGTGAATATCTCACCGAAATCGCCAAACGCGCGGCCAATCTCGCTGCGGTTGCGCTGACTGTTGGTCGATTCAATGTTGATGGTCACCAGCTGCGTATCGATACGGCGGTGCTGCTGCGCCGAATCACGATTGGCCTGCTGCAGGCCAGCTTCGATCTCCGACAGGCGTTGCGAAATCGTCAGCAGATCCGCCACCGCCAGATCCTTGCGCTGCTGGTACTCGAGCAGGCGTTCATGCTCGGCCTTCAAACGGTCCTGCATCAACTGGGTATCGGCAACCTGCTGGGCCAGATCCTCGGCCTCGGTGTTGCGGGTGGTCACCTCGCCCTTGTCGCTGGCCAACGCGATCAGCGGCTCCACGCCCTTCGGCGCGACCCGCACCTTGATTGAGCCGCGGGGTGTATCGCCACCCTGCTGGGACACGTTGAGCACTGCGCAGTCGCCGAACTTCGCGCTCTGGCAGGCATCGGATACAGCCTTCACCCGCGGCGCAATATCCTTGCCAGGCAATTGCAGCTGCACGGTGTGCTCATAGGCCAGGAATGCGCCCTCCGGCGATTGCACCGCATCGGCTGCCACCGCCGCGCTCTCGGCCGACATCTCATGCTTTGCGCAACCACCAAGCAGGAGCAACGCGCCCAGTGCCAACGCCAAGGTACTTCCGTGCAATTGCTTCATGCTTCCATGTTCCCAAGAGGTTTCGTGGCCGCAGCATAACGACATAGCTGAATACGAAGGCTAAAAATTTGTGCAGAGCTCACCAACTCCAGTGAATGCAGCGCACCCGCCCCCCTTCGTTCTCGCCAAGACCACATTCCCGGGTGCGCTGCGCTCGCCCGGGCTACAGATGGCGGCCTCGCCCAACCGCCCATTTCGGCAAGCCGACACCAACCAACGGCAGGTGCAGCAGCGGCCCAGTCCACCTATGCTCGGGGATTCCCTCAGTAACAGGATCACCGATGCGCAAGCACCTGCTCGCCGCCGCCCTGCTCGCCAGCCTCGCCGGCTGCCAGAGCGGCGACGCCCCGACCGCGCCGTCCACCACCACCGAGCAGGCCGGCCAGTCCCAGGCCGACGCCCAGTTCGCCGAGCTGTCGAAGAAGGCCTTGGACACCTGGATGCAGCTGTCCCCGGTCAGTGCCACCCAGATCGGTGATCACCGCTACGACAGCCAGCTTGACGACCTGAGCGCGGCCGGCCAGCAGAAGAGCCTGGAGGCCAGCAAGGCCCTGCTCGCCGAGCTGGACAAGCTCGACGTCAGCAAGCTCGGCCGCGAGAACCAGGTGGATGCGGCCATCCTGCGCAACCAGTTGCAGTCGGACATCTGGTCCAACGAAACCATGCAGTCGTGGAAGTGGGACCCGCAGGTCTATAACGGCCTGGCCGGCAGCGCCATCTACGGCCTGATGGCGCGCGAATTCGCGCCGCTGCCGGAGCGCCTGAAGTCGGCCACCGCCCGCATCGAACTGATCCCGCAGATCTTCGCCGCCGCCCGTGCCAACCTGGATCCGGCGCGCGTGCCGAAGATCCACGCCGAAACCGTGGCCAAGCAGAACCGCGGCATCCTCAGCCTGGTTGAAACCTTCATCGTGCCCAACATCGGCCAGCTCGAAGCCGCCGACCAGGAACGCCTGAAGGCCGCCATCGCCACACTGACCACGGCAGTCGAAGAACAGCAGACCTGGCTGGACAAGACCCTGGTTCCGAATGCCAAGGGCGAGTTCCGCATCGGCGCGGAAAAATACGACCAGAAGCTGAAGTTCTCGCTCAACTCCTCGCTGTCGCGCGCCGAGATCGGCGAGCGCGCCCGCGCCGAGTTGACCCGCGTGCGCAAGGACATGTACGGCATCGCTCAGGTGGTGTTGAAGGACAAGCCGGGCGCACCGGAAATGCCGGCCAACCCGACCGACGACCAGCAGCAGAAGGCGATCGAGGCCGCACTGGAACTGGCCTATGCCGACAAGCCGGCCCGCGACAAGGTCGTGGACGATGCCAAGGCCGCGCTCGACCAGTCCACCGAGTTCGTGCGCAAGCATGACCTGATGACCCTGCCCGATGCCCCGGTCGACATCATCCTGATGCCGGAATTCCAGCGCGGCGTGGCCGTGGCCTATTGCGATTCGCCGGGCCCGTTGGACAAGAACCTGAAGACCTTCTACGCGGTCTCGCCGATTCCGGATGACTGGAACGACAAGCAGGTGGATTCCTTCCTGCGCGAATACAACAGCCGCATGATCCACCTGCTGTCCATCCACGAAGGCACCCCGGGCCATTACCTGGAAGGCTGGCACTCGGGCAAGTTCCCGTCGACGCTGCGTGCGGTGCTGCGCTCGGGCCTGTTTGCAGAAGGCTGGGCGGTCTACACCGAACGCATGATGCAGGAGCAGGGCTACCTGGATAACGACCCACTGTTCCACCTGGTGCAGCTGAAGTTCTACCTGCGCACCATTGCCAATGCCATCCTCGACCAGGGGGTGCACGTGGACAACTGGAGTCGCGAGCAGGCCATGCAGCTGATGACCCACGACGCCTTCCAGCAGGAAAGCGAAGCCTCGGGCAAGTGGGTGCGCGCACAGCTCACCTCTGCCCAGCTGCCGACCTACTTCGTCGGTGCGCAGGAGCACTTCGATACCCGCAAGGCAGTGCAGGAAAAGCAGGGTGCCAACTTCAACCTGAAGGCCTACCACGACCAGATGCTGTCCTACGGCGCACCGCCGGTGCGTTTCGCACGCCAGCTGATGCTGGAACAGCCGATCGAGTGATGCCCGGTCCACGTTGATGACTGACCGCAGAAGCCCGGGGGTACCCGGGCTTCTGCATGATCATCAGTCAACACCGACCGACAAGCGGTGCTGATGCTTGTATGCCCCAACACCTGGATACGTTTGACATGAAGTCACTGCTTACCTGCTTTGCCACCGCCAGCCTCATTCTTGCCTCCTGGCAGACAGCGGCGCAGACACCGGCCTCAGCGCAAACCGACTATCTGGAGGCGGGCGCAAGAATGGAGCAGCGCATCGCTCAGCAATCGGCTATGGGTGACATGCCCCGTATCGCTGAGCCGGAAACGCAGGCACTGCTCGACATCCTCTCTGACAGACAGCGCTTCCTAGATTCGCAGACCTATGCCGCGAGCAACCTCGGCCAACTGATGGAAATCTGCGGCCAAGCCAACCGCGTGACAATGGCCTATGTCCTGTCCGGCTTCAAGGATCGCATCGACCCGAAGGCGACTCAGGAGCAGATCGTGCGTCAGATGATCAGGACGATGGAGGAGAACACTCTGTCGTTCCAGCAGGAACTTGAGCAACTGCACCCCTTTTTGATGCGCTGCCTAGCCACGCAGATTCCGCCCATGGCGGGGTTCATGGCCACGCTACCACCGCAGGAGCTGACACCGGTTCGATTGGCTGGCCTGAAGCAGCTGCGCGGCGGGCTGTTGAGCAGCTACATCGGTCATCTGCAAAGCATCCACAACCCGGCATACCGCGTGAGCTACCGCAAGCAGCTGCTTCGGGCCATGGCAGAGAACTCGCATCTGTTCGCATCAGCGCTGCAGCTCCAGGCCCGGCAACAGATCGTAGATGCGGCCGGCAACTCACTAGCCGAGGCGCCGACGGAAGACCGCACGGATATCGAGGCCATCATTGTGTCCATGCGCGACGTAAGCTGTACGGGGCTGTGCGCTTACTGAGGACGGCGCAGGAAGCTCCTGCAGCAGACACAGATGCGAAAGACTTCACAAGGACGGGAATATGGAAAAAGCACATGCGGCGCTGCGCTCGCGCTTTGGCGCAATGGACACGGTCACATTGATGCGGATGTGGCAGGAACAATCGC
Organism: Stenotrophomonas sp. STEN035; assembly: GCF_056759935.1. Classification (NCBI taxonomy): domain Bacteria; kingdom Pseudomonadati; phylum Pseudomonadota; class Gammaproteobacteria; order Lysobacterales; family Lysobacteraceae; genus Stenotrophomonas; species Stenotrophomonas sp. STEN035. Next base: position 5,140 of record NZ_JBRRDY010000014.1, on the reverse strand, counting down.
TGGAGCCTTGGGCGGAAAAAATCCTTGGGGAGGAGCTGCGGGCGCGCGACATCAGTGAAACATCGCTGCAACAGGCTATCCTGCTCAGGCAAGCACCTGCGCTGCCCAGGCCGCCGTCAATCACAGACACGTTCGTCTTTTACGGCATGCTAGGCACGTTCGGCTGCGTCACGTTCGCGATGGCCTTTCACCGCATGCTCACCGGCACCATGGGGCCGGTCATTGCCAATGCTGCCGTCCTTGCTACGCTTATCGTCTACCTCATCATCCTGATCCGTCGGCTGCTCGCGCATCGCGGTTCAACCGTTGGCGTGGGTATTCTGCTGGCGCTGCTCTGGATTCAAGCAGGAAGCCTGGCCCTGTCTGCACTGATTGGGGCAGCCGTGCTCACCTTCGGCTGAGTAAGGACCAATCGCCACAGCGGACCGAGCACCGCCGTGGACGCCCAAGGTCGACGCAGCAACCGGCGCCAAAACGCAACGTGGAATTCCAAGTCAAGGATCTGCCCGCCGTATCCCCGCCGCCCCCGGCCCGATGGAAAACCGCCGTAGCGATCATCGAACGCTTCCCCCCCAACTCAGCGCCGGCCACCTGCGCAGCAGCACCTGACATACATCGCCCTCACGCCCAACAGGCATGCATTCCGGCCTATTGCCCTGACCTGCCCGCCGCCTACAATTCCACCTCCGTTGCACAACAATTCGCCATCACGGGGGACAGCTTCAACATGGAAACAAATCCAATCCTGGCCTGGACGCTGGTATCGGAGTGCCCGATTCCGCAGGATGTGAACGACATCCTGGTGTCAGGCGAGACTGCCGTTGCGGCCTACAAAACTTTCCGTGATTCAGCGGTGTTCACCAACAAGCGCTTGATCGTGCGGGACGCGCAGGGCATCACCGGAAAGAAAGTGGAGATCTATTCGCTGCCGTACTCTTCCATCTACATGTGGTCTTCGGAGAACGGCCACGGCCTGTTCAATTTCAACTCCGAGATCGAACTCTGGACCAAGGCCGGCCATATCAAGGTCAACCTCAACAAGGGCCTGGATGTCCGTCGTCTGGACAAGCTGATCGCCCAGGCCGTGCTGGGCAGCACTGCACCGCCGGCCACCGGCACCCCCCAAGCGATGCCCGGCAACCCGCCGCCATTGCCGTAACCGGACGCAGCGCGAGCCATTCCACCAGCGGCAACATCAGGCCCGACTGCATCAACGGAATCGTTGCCGCCCGTTGAACGCGGAACTCCCCTGCCCTGCGCCGTTGCGGGTCGATCCGATGCCGGGCTTCCCGCACATTCTGGACGTCCCATGACAAGCCAATGCGCGCACTGCCGCCAGCTGGCCCATCACGTTTCCCGTCTGAAGCCTCGCCACACCGCCAGCCCGAGATTCCGGATACAACGATGAGCGAACCCAACTACACCATCAAGCACGACATCCCTTCCGTGGACACCTACCGGCAGCTGCGCCAGGCCAGTGGACTCAGTGCGAAGACGATGGAGGCTGCCAGTCGCGGCCTGCCCAATTCGCTGTTCGCCGTGCAGATCACCCATGCCGGCGAAACGGTGGCGATGGGGCGGGTGATCGGCGACGGGGGCAGCTTTTACCAGGTGGTCGACATCGCGGTGCTCCCTGCGCATCAGGGCCGCGGTCTCGGCAAGAAGGTGATGGCGGAAATCCAGGCCTACATCGAACGTGAGGTGCCAGCTTCGGCCTACGTCAGCCTGCTTGCAGATGGTGAAGCCTACCGCCTCTACCAGCAGTACGGTTTCACGCTGACCGCACCCGCCAGCGTCGGCATGGCTCTCAAGAAAACATGATCTCCAATACCTGCATAACCACCCGCACATCAACGGGGAAGGCATGAACATACGGCCGCTCAGCCATGACGATGTGGGTACCGCGAGCAGGCTTTGCATGACGGCGTTCATGGATTCGGTTGCCTCCACGCTCACTGGCGAAGGCGTCGAGACTTTCCGCACGCTTGCCGCTGCGGAAGCGTTTGCATCCCGCATCAGCGAGGACAACCTGATGTGGTTGGCGGAAGCTTCCGGGCAACCCGCCGGCCTCATCGAGCTGAAGCAGGGGCGACATATCGCAATGCTGTTCATCAGCCCCGAACTGCAGCGCCGCGGCATCGGCCGCCACCTGCTTGCCGAAGCCATCAAACACGCCCGCTCGGATATGCTGACCGTAAGCGCCTCCTTGCCTTCAGTGCCCGCCTACCTCGGCTACGGGTTCCATTGCAGCGGCGAGGTAAGCGAATCGATGGGAATCATCTACCAGCCGATGGAACTACGACTGGACCGCGTCGCCACAGGCGAGTGACCTTGGCGATCGCGCTACGGGCTCTGGAGATCAGCCTGCATCGCGCCAGCCCTGACCACTCCAATGACATCAAGCTCACGAGCAACCGCCATGCAGACCATCGATTGGAACGACTTCCGCAAGGTTGAACTTCGCGTAGGCCGCGTCATCGCCGCCGAGCCTTTCACTGCCGCCCGCAAACCCGCCTACATCCTGCAGGTGGATTTCGGTGTGGAGATCGGCATCCGCAAATCCAGCGCACAGATCACCGCACTATACAGCGCCGAACAGCTGGTCCGGCGGCTGGTGGTGGCAGTGCTCAACTTCCCTCCGAAACAAATCGGCCCACTGATGTCCGAATGCCTGGTGACCGGATTTCACGACGCTGAGGGTCGGGTCAGCCTATGCATGCCCGAGCATGAGGTGCCGCTGGGCACTCGCCTGCTGTAGGTCCTGCAAACGGTCCAGCCTCCCCTGCAGACTGGACGGCCGCCAACCCGCAAGCCCGACACACGGCCTCGACGGCGCTTCGTGCTAGCGTTCTGCACCGAATTCCTCAGCGATGCAAGCAGGAGACAGCAATGGGCAAGGGCCGGCTTGAAGCCTTCAGTGACGGTGTATTGGCTATCATCATCACGATCATGGTGCTGGAAATGCGACCGCCCGAAGGTGCTTCGCTGGACGCGCTACGGCCGCTGTTGACCACCCTGCTCAGCTACCTGCTGAGCTTCGTCTACATCGGCATCTACTGGAACAACCACCATCACCTGCTGCAGGCCTGCCAGAAAGTCACCGGCAGTGTGTTGTGGGCCAACCTGCACCTGCTGTTCTGGCTGTCGCTGTTGCCATTCGCCACCCATTGGATGGATGACTTCAACAACCAGCCACTGCCCTCTGCACTGTACGGCGGCATCCTGCTGGCCGCCGCCATCGCCTACTGGATCCTGCAACGCCGTATCGTCGCTGCCGATGGAGACAGTTCGCGACTGCGTCACGCATTGGGCAACGACTGGAAGGGCAAATTGTCGCCGCTTCTCTATATCAGCGGTATCGTCCTGAGTGTCGTCAACGCGCACATCGCACAGCTACTGTACGCAGCCGTCGCCCTGCTCTGGCTGATTCCCGACCGGCGCATTGAACGCGAGCTTAGCCAGAACAGCTGAGCAGCCGACGGCCACCACCGTTTCGCCTGTTCCTGTTCCTGTTCCCCGCTCCTTGGCAAATGGCCGCAGCCGTACCCACGTTTTACATTTGACCGCCCGGTTTGGGTTACAAAGCCCTGCCTCCCTTCCCATGCAGGACCTTCCATGGCCGTGTCCAAATCCAGTGGGTTTACCGCCGAAGAACAGGCTGCCATGAAGGAACGTGCACGTGAGCTCAAGGCCGAAGCCAAGGCCGGAAAGCTGAAAGCTGACGGCGAAGCCGAACTGCTGGCCAAGATTGCCGAGATGCCAGCCGCCGAGCAGCAGATGGCACAGCGCCTACATGCCATTGTCAGCGCCACCGCACCTTCGCTAGCACCCAAGACCTGGTACGGCATGCCCGCCTACGCGCGCGATGGCAAGGTAGTAGTGTTTTTCCAAGGGGCGAGCAAATTCGGCGCGCGCTATTCCACGCTGGGTTTCAACGACACTGCGACGTTGGACGATGGCGCCATGTGGCCCACCGCTTATGCATTGGTCGAGTTCACACCCGACGTCGAAAAAAAGGTCACCGCACTGATCAAGAAAGCCATGCGCAACCGTGGCAGTAGTCTGCAATAGGCAATCCTCGCGCCTGCGGCTATCTTGTCCTGCCGCACAGAGATCAAGCGCATGTCTTTCTGGACCTGGCTGTTTCCGCGTACGCATGTTGTGTTCTCCAGCCTCCTGACGCGCGAACAGGCGCTGCAGTCACTGCGCGCTGCCACCGCGCGTGGCAACCTGACGGCTACTGGCAGCGTCGCCGGATCGATAGGCGAGCAACATGTACACCTGTATCATCGGGTCGCAATGCGCAACTCGTTCAAACCGCATTTCCGCGGCGAGCTGCGCGCGACCGCTCAGGGCTGCGAACTGCGCGGCAGGTTTGCCTTGCCAGCACTGGTCTACTTCTTTGCATTCTTCTGGCTTGGCTTCTGCGTGCTGTGGAGCGCGGTGACGGCCTCGCAGTTGGGCCGATTTGATCTGATGCTGCTGCCTGCACTACTACCAGGCGTGCTGATGTGCGGCTTTGGTATTGGCCTGTTGCGGCTGGGCCAACATCTGGCCGCTGATGACCCGGCGATCCTGTCACGGGTGATCCGGCAGGCATTACAGTCCCCCTCTGCCTGACCCAGCTGCGAGAACCCTGCTTGTCCAACCACAACGACACCACGCTGGAACTGCAGAAGCTGCAATTTGAAGTGATGCAGCAACTGGAAGTCATCGCCGACGACATCAAGGCTGGACGGCTGGGTGCCGATGAAGGCTCGGCCAAGGCCAAAGCCATCATCGCCGCCAGCGAACAGCAGCGCGTGGCCATGTTCAACGCCGCGATCAGTGCGAACCAACGCCAGCGCAGACGCGCCTGGCTGTTCGCGCTGATGGTGGTCGTCGCCGTCGCAGCCGTGCTGGCCGGCCTGCTGCTGGCTCGCATCGGCACGGCATGAACATGTAGTGCCGAGCCATGCTCGGCAGGAGCCTCACCAGCCATCTTGCAGGAGCGGCGCAAGCCGCGAAACCACAACCACATCGGCCGGCGAAGACCTTACCCCTCCCCAATCCTCCGCTTCGTTGCGCGAAAGGAAGGGGGCGTAGTGCCGAGCCATGCTCGGCAGGGAGCTTTCCGGGTAGTTCCCCTGCCGAGCATGGC